>JAHXIM010000353.1 GCA_025655635.1 gamma proteobacterium symbiont of Lucinoma myriamae
AATGGTTGGATACAATTTACATAGCGGTGATCCTCCTACAGGGGACTTACACCCCATTAGTTTATGCCCATGACGGGCGTACACAATAACTCTACCTAAGTCATACAAAAGGATGTTAGATAAATTGTGAAATTAAAATCATATATTTTTCGCTGGGTTACTCTGGTCACTTTATTACCGGCAACTGCTTTAGGCTTATTTGCGACCTATTATGTGCAGAATATTTATCATCAGGATGCCACAGATGACATTCAGCACAGTCTGGAAAATATTTCTACAGAGATCACCCGTAGTCTGCTGGCAGATCAAAACTTAATTTTAAAATTACCGGAATCTCAGGCAATGCAGCAATTTTTGCCTGTTTTAGATGAAGCACGACTCAATGAACAACATATTGATTATGACTCAAAACTTTACATTTTGAGTGCTTTTTTACGTCAATATCAATCCGTTGTCTCTTTATTTGATACCTTTAGAATTTTGGATATTCGCGGTAATACTCTGCTTAAAATACGTAATGGCCGGGAAAGTCTCACTCGTTATGAAGGATTTGAGCCGTATGCCATTATGGATAAAGAGATTATTCATTCAGAACAACTTAAATTATTGTCTGAATTACCGGATAATAATGTCAGCTTTATTGAGCTGCCCCAGACTCGAGATGAAATGGGTCAGGAAAACAATATTGTCATACCCGATGGCGTAGTACCTTTAAATTACCAGGGTCAAAGAGTGGGTTATTTAGCCGTTGCCATTCAGGGGGCCCATATTGATCAAGTGCTGGATTTGGCAACTCGCCTGTATAACGGGCAATTATTAATAGCTGAAATTGATGAAGAAAACAAAGTACGAAACGGCCAGATACTTTATAACGATAATACCTTGTTACGCTTTGCTGATCTCAAATCAACAGTAGAAAAACTGCAAGATTTTGAACAGGGTGTCATCTGGGATGCGTATCAGGAAATCTCCTATGGCTCAATAGGGAACATAGAGGGAAACAAAAACTATTATTACATTGAATACTTTCCTTACCCCAATTCATTAACGTCATGGGTTATTATTAATGAAGTCCAGAACACAGCCTTTACCACTCCTTTTGAACGAATTCGCACCGGCATTTGGATGTTGGCCTGTATTGCGGCCTTTGGTAGTTTATTTTTAGCACATTTTGCCTCAAGAGCAATTTCAACACCCATTACGCGTCTGGCCGATAATTTAAAAACATTTGCTGATGGTAAACAGGCAATCGCCATAAAAAGCAGTATTGATGAAATTCAGCAATCTTCTGAATCCTTTAACTATATGGCTAAAAAACTTGATGAGGCGCTGCAGGAAAGGATCAAAGCAGAAAATATGATGATACAAAGTGCTAAGCTGGCCAGTCTTGGACAGATGGCGGCAGGAATTGGTCATGAGATTAATAATCCTCTCAATAATATTCGCTCTTTATCCCGTTTAATTCGCCGTGATTTAGAAAAAAACTTAGATAAAACACAGAATACTATGCTCGACGATATTCACTCTCTCGATGAGGAAGTCCTCAGGGCTTCAAAAATTGTACAGGGTGTTTTAAGTTTTTCACGACAACTGCCTGAAAAAGCATTTTCTCCAATTCATTTAACTGACTTATTAAAAAATTTAGAAGGGCTGGTTAACCAGGAAGCAAAACGCGCACAGGTAAAAATTATCGGCATTGATGCTATTGTTGCACAAGATAGTGTTATGATCCTGGGTGATCACGGTAAATTACAACAAGCACTGGTTAATATTCTTCTCAATGCGATACAGGCAAGCTCTCTCACTTCACCTCGTACACAAGAAAAGCATATTAATATCTCTTTAGGCTTTCTTACAAAAAAGAATGACAAACAAAATATAGTATTAAGTATCCGGGATTATGGTAGTGGTATTGATGAAACAATAAAAGATCAAATTTTTGATCCTTTCTTTACCACCAAGGAAGTAGGTCAGGGAACGGGACTGGGTCTGTCTATTTCTCTGGGGATCATCCAGAATCATCAGGGGCAATTAAGCATTGAAAACGCTCAGGGCGGCGGCACTATTGTTAAAATAGTATTGCCTGTATTTGATAATAAAAGCGATATTGAAAGCGACATAAATAAAGTACAAAAAACTGACAACACAAAACAATGAAGCAAAAACTAATTATTATTGACGATGAACCCAAAGCAGGTCTATTAATGGCACGCTACCTGGATGACAGCTATGACTGCCAGATATTTGTTGATCCGGTTGAGGCGATGGATTATTTCTCCAGAGAAAGTGCCGACCTTGTCATTACCGATATGCAAATGCCCAAACTCACTGGTGCCGAAGTCCTGGCGCAGATACGGGAGGTTAATAAACAAATTCCTGTTATTGTGATCACTGCCTATTCCAACGTAGATAATGCCATCGAAGCCTTACGTCTTGGTGCAACAGACTTTGTTAAAAAGCCATTCGATATTGAAGAATTAAAAATCATCATTGATAAAGCACTGAATATTTCTTCCCTTAAGGCAGAGAATTCACGCTTAAAAGAACACATAAAAGCACAAGAGGCACAGGATGATCGCTATCGTCTGATTGGTACTGGCGGCAATATGCAAAAAGTGTATGACATCATAAACAAAATTGCCGATATACGCTGTAATGTTATTATTGAAGGTGAATCCGGCACAGGCAAGGAGCTGGTCGCTCGGGCCATTCACTTTCAAAGTCAATCTGCGGACAAACCTTTTATTGTTATTGATTGTGGTGCACTCACTGACAGCCTGCTGCAAAGTGAATTGTTTGGCTATGAAAAGGGTGCTTTTACCGGTGCCAATAAACAAAAAAAAGGATTGTTAGAAACTGCCTCAGGCGGCACCTTGTTTCTGGATGAAATTTGCAACATCTCTGACAGTATGCAGACCAAATTATTACGCGTTGTTCAGGAGCAGCAGATCACCCGTGTCGGTGGACTTGAAGCTATTGATATTGATGTCCGCTTTGTTGTTGCCACTAATCAGCCCATGGATAAAATGATCCAGGAAGGTAAATTCAGACATGATTTATATCACCGCTTAAATGTCATTAATATCCAAGTACCGCCGTTACATTCTCGCATGGAAGATATTCCTTTACTCACAGAAGTGATGATAAAACGCTTCGCTGAAAAGTATAATCGTACCATTGTCGGCTTTGATAAATCTTCTACACAATTACTAAAAAGCTATCTCTGGCCGGGCAATGTGCGTGAGTTGAGCAATATCATTGAACGAGCCGTTGCTCTATCTGATAATGAAATTTTACATTTAGATGAAATCCCCGCCTCAGTCCATGCTCCAGGGCAACATGACGGCAAAGCAATCGACAGCAATCAACCCACACTTGCAGAACTGGAAAAGCGTTATATCTTTAAATTACTGGAAGCCAATAGTGATAATCGTGAAAAAACAGCCTCCATTTTAGGTGTCAACAAATCAACACTGTGGAGAAAACTAAAGGAATATAATGTCTAAAGAACACATAAAAAAAACATGAAACTATTATGAAACTATATCCCTTTCATATTAATACAAATCATGTTGAACGCTTAACAACAGAGCAACTGAATGAAGCCAGTTACCGCTGTGCCCGTGATTTTGGTTCTCGAGCAGGATTTTCTCCCATTGCTTATATCTTTTTACTGGCCAGTATTACTATTGGTACAGATAGCGGCTGGTTGTATTTTAAAGAGTACTGGTTTCTGGTCTTTGCAGTGTATGCACTCAGTTTAGGACGTTTTTTTATTACTCAAAAACTGGCTCAAGCTGAAAAAAATCATTACCAGTCCTATCTGCATAATTACTATACTTTGACTTTATGTGTGGCATTACTCTGGGGCATTATAATATCGATGATGCTTTGGACAGACCAGTTACAAAATTTTAGTTATTTATTATTATCTCTGACTATTGCTATGACGGGGGGAGCAATTGGTACGATGACCTCCTATGTAAGAATGAATCTGCAGTTTAATATTTTTATGTGGTCGCCTATTGTTACTGTATTAGCATTACTTAGCTATATTGATAGTGCAGGAGCAACACTCGTTTTATATTTAGTTGTCATTATGCTGTTTTTTGTTATTACTCAGGCACGACGTATTGCTCTTGATAATCAAAATGGAACGTTGCGTCAAATATTATTGGAAACTCAGAGTAATGAACTGATTCTTGCTTTAAGAACCATCAAGCAGCAGCAAAGAGAAGTAAAAAAACATCGTGATCACTTACAGGATTTAGTGAATGAGAAAACCACTGATTTGATAAAAGCTAAAGAAAAAGCAGAACAGGCAGATAAAGCAAAAAGTGAATTTTTAGCCAATATGTCCCATGAATTAAGAACCCCGTTACACTCAATATTAAGTTTTAGTCACTTTGGTTTGACTCGGTTAGAACAGGTTGATAATGAAAAAATTCGCAGCTATTTTGAAAAAATTAATTATTCCGGTGAAGTTCAGTTAAATCTGGTTAATGATTTACTGGATCTCTCCCGGCTGGAATCTAACAAGGAAACTCTTTATTTCAAGCATTGCAATTTACTTGATATCACAAAGAATATTATTGATGAATTAAGCATTCTTTATGAAGAAAAAGGCATCACAATATTATTAAATGATCCTCAGAGCGTAGTAACTATTAATTGTGATAAAAATAAAATTGCACAACTACTGAGAAACTTAATCGGTAATTCAATAAAATTTTCCCCTGAAAAATCTGAAATTTCTATTCATGTGTATGAAAATTCCTCAACGATTAGACTCGAAGTTGAAGATCAGGGACCCGGAATAGCCGATGAGGATAAAGGCTCTATTTTTGATAAATTTAATCAATCAAGTCGAACACGTACTGATACAGGCGGAACAGGTCTGGGTTTAGCCATCTGTACACAAATAATGCAGCATCATAATGGTGATATTTGGGTTGAAGATGCTATTGAGAACAATGATCATTCCGGCGCACGTTTTGTTGTTGTTTTCCCTCCGGCTAATCGGCAGACTAAATCAATTAATCAATAAGACGCTACAAAGTGCAATTTGCACTCTCACTTTGCAAACTGCTTTTAATCTACAATAAAAAATTTTATAATCCTCTCTATCCAACTGAATATTAAGAAAAAAATAAATTGGCATAATAAATGCTACTTACTTAAATAGTTTGAAAAAATTCTTATTCATTAAAACAACTAAGGAAGAAATGATGCAACGTAGACATTTCCTGAAAAACACAATGGCAACTGGTGCAGTTGCTTTAGCCGCAACCAGCGGTTTGTTAGTTCCTCTTAAGGTTCTGGCCTGGAACAAAGAAGCTTTTGATGCCAAAGATGTGCAAAGTGCAATGAAAGGCTCAATTGGTACTGAATTAACTGAAGCGAGTGATAAAATCACAATTAAAGCACCTGATATTGCAGAGAATGGCGCTGTTGTTCCTGTCACTATCAGCTCTGCTTTAGGTGATGTAAAATCAATTACTATCCTTTCAGAAAAAAATGGTACGCCTTTAATTGCCAAGTTTAACCTGAAAGGTAAAGCTGAAGCCTTCGTTTCTACTCGTATTAAAATGGGTAAGACTTCTAACGTTATTGCGATTTGTGAGTCTGGCGGCAAATTTTATAGTGCAAGAAAAGAAGTTAAAGTCACTATCGGTGGTTGTGGCGGCTAATAGTTTAGCTCACTAGCTAAAAACTCTCATCGTTGATAAGACACTTTGTATTTGATCAATTCAAGTCCAAGTGCATCAAAATTTAGAACAGGTAAATAAAAATGGCCAAGAAGTCAATTAAAATTCGTGCTAAAGCAAAGAATGGCGTTGTTACTGTAAAAGCGCTAATCAGTCATAAAATGGAAACCGGTTTACGTAAAGACAAAAAGACAGGAAAAGTGATTCCTGCTCACTTTATTGAAGCTGTTGATTGTGATCACAACGGTGCGCCCGTTATGAATGCAGAATGGGGTGTTGCAATCTCTAAAAACCCTTATCTATCATTCAAATTTGCCGGTGCTTCAGGTGATACTGTTAAGTTAACCTGGAAAGATAACACAGGTAAAAGTGATTCACTGGAAACTAAAGTCAAGTAATTGACTTTACAGTGTCTGCTACAACAATAATAAACAGACAACTATGATGGATTTTTAATCACTTATTTTAATCCCTGATAGTCCAGTACCAATTTACCGACACTAAGATAATCCCCCCCCCCATCTTTAGTTGGTAATGTGAAGGGTGTAATTGGTATAAAAACCGATTACGCCCTTTTTTTATGTCCCATTTTTTATGTTAAAATAACTTTTTATTAATTAAACTGAATAATACTATGGCGATGGCTGAAACCGAATTTAAAGAAGTGATTGAAGAGCTCATCATTCAAATTGAAGATGCTTTAGAAGAGCTTGATAATAATATTGATTATGAATCATCTGATGGTATGTTAACTATCATTATGGAAAATAAATCACAGCTCATTATCAATCGCCAAAGTGCGGCATTACAACTCTGGTTAGCGGCTAAATCAGGTGGTTTCCATTTTGATTATGATGATGAAAAAGGCTGGCAGGATGATCGCAGCGGTGAAGCTTTTATTGATATTTTAAACCGTTGTTTAACTGAACAAGCCAATGAAAAAATTGAATTAGAGCTGGAATAACTCATGTTTTACCTTAGTGCTCAAACCCTGTCTCCAGCGCCAAAAAGCGCTTCACGCTCTATTTTATTATTCATTATGACAGCTGTGCTGCTAAGCATTGTGAACATAGTACAAGCATCTGAGGTTTCACAGGACGGACAACTTTTATTCAAAAAACACTGTGCAGTATGTCATGGTAGTGAGGGCTCTGGCGGCGTTGGTGTACCACTTAATATGGATGACTTTCTAAACACTACCTCTAATCACTATTTACAGCAAACCATTCGCTTAGGCCGACCAGGACGAATCATGCCCGCATTCTCCACTCTGAGTGATAAGCAAGTGGATAATATTATTCATTATATTCGCAGCTGGAAGCCAAAAATTAAAGCACCTGTTTACTCACAGCAAGCGATAAATGGTGATATAAAAAAAGGACAGGCTATTTAGTCAGCCCTGAAAAACATATTATCTATTTGAAATATAAGGAATTAATCCTATTTTTGAGTGACCAGATCGACCAGAAATGTTATAATAAGTGCAGATTTTCTGGTCGATTTGGTGGAAAAAATGTACTCAACAGCAGGCAAAGATCAACAACTTAGCTTTTTTGGTGATGACATCCTTAATCAGTTGGATGAAGCAGAGCCCTTAT
>JAHXIM010000136.1 GCA_025655635.1 gamma proteobacterium symbiont of Lucinoma myriamae
ATTCATTACGGTTAGTGAACCGCCCATTGCGGACCCGCATGATGGGTGGTGTGGGGGCTGTAGGAGAGAAACCTGTGGCTACCCGATTATAGATCATAGTTATTGACCATTATATTATTTAATTGTCTTATTTACTTCTTACGGTTAGCTTTTTCTTCAATGCCTGACAGGCCAAAACGGCGTGACAGCTCATTGAGCACGTCATCAGGGCCGAGGCCGTGATGGGATAACATGACCAGACTATGAAACCATAAATCGGCAGTTTCATAAATAATTTCTTCTTTATTGCCGCCCTTGGAAGCAATGATTGTTTCCGTAGCTTCTTCACCTACTTTTTTTAAGATAGCATCCAGACCTTTGTGATGCAGTTTTGCCACATAAGAAGATTCAGGATCGGCGCTCTTACGTTCTTCGAGTGTCTGAGCAAGTTGTTCTAATGTATTGTTTGACATGCTTTTATTTCTTATTTCTTATTTCTTATTTTTTATAGATATCATCAGGATTTTTAATGACGGGTTCAACTGCCTGCCAGTGTTTCTGGTCATCAGCGCCATTAGTCAATTCAAAATAAAAACAGCTCTCACGGCCTGTATGGCAGGCAATTCCGCCGATTTGTTCAATGCTCATAAGCACTACATCTTTGTCACAATCGACACGCAGTGATTTTATTTTTTGCACATGACCGGACTCTTCACCTTTAGGCCAGATTTTTGCTCGTGAACGTGACCAGTATACGGCACGACCAGAGTCAACGCTCATGGCTAAAGATTCACGGTTCATCCAGGCAAACATGACGACTTTGCCGGTTTTTTCATCCTGAGCAATCGCAGGGATCAGTCCCTGCTCATCCCATTTTAATTCATCCAGCCAATTTTGCTTGTTTAACTTATCTTGCTCAGTCACTATCAATACTCTTAAGTGTATATACTGTTTTTACAGGCGCATTTCAATGCCTTTGTCAGCCATATGACGTTTTGCTTCACCGATACTGTATTCTGCAAAATGAAAAATACTGGCGGCTAAAACGGCATCAGCATGGCCTTCAATCACACCTTCGGCCAGATGATCCAGATTACCTACACCGCCAGAGGCAATCACAGGTACAGCAACATTGTCACTAATGGTACGGGTAAGAGGTAAATCAAAACCATTTTTGACGCCATCATTATCCATACTGGTGACTAATAATTCTCCGGCACCATAGGATACCATCTTTTTCGACCACTCAATGGCATCAATACCTGTGGGTTTGCGGCCGCCATGGGTGAAAATTTCCCAACGAGGAGGCTGGTCATCTGTTTTTCCAGCGACTTGTTTGGCATCAATGGCCACTACAATGCATTGATTGCCAAATTTTTCTGCGGCTTCTCGAACAAATTCAGGATTAGCAACGGCTGCTGAATTAATGGCCACTTTGTCTGCGCCGGCATTGAGCATCATGCGTACGTCTTCTACTGTACGAATTCCACCACCCACAGTGAGAGGAATAAAAATTTCACCAGCCACTTGTTCGACTACATGAACAATGGTATCACGGCCTTCATGGGTTGCTGTAATATCAAGAAATGTCAATTCGTCAGCGCCTTCGCTATTATAACGTCGGGCGACTTCTACAGGATCGCCAGCATCTCGAATATCAACAAATTGAACGCCTTTGACGACACGGCCTTTATCGACATCAAGGCAGGGGATTATACGTTTTGCTAGTGCCATTCTTTATCCTGTGATAAGTTTTTCCTGAACATGTGAGTTGATTAACAGCTGTATTCTTTCTGATATTATTTTGCTAAGAGATCGTCGGCTAATTGCTGACCGGCAGCAAAATCTAATGTGCCTTCATAGATGGCACGACCGGTAATGGCACCGGAGATACCATGATGGGCGACCTTACAAATGGCTTCAACATCCTTGAGATCATGAATGCCGCCGGAAGCAATAACTGGAATACTGATAGCTTCTGCCAGAGCCGCAGTATTTGCTACATTTGCGCCCTGCATCATGCCGTCACGGCTGATATCGGTATAAATAATGGCATCGACACCATCATTTTCAAAGCGTTTGGAGAGATCAAATAAATCAACATCGGATACTTCAGCCCAGCCCTTAATTGCGACCTTGCCATCAAGTGCATCCAGACCGACAATGACATTACCAGGGAATTCTTTACAAAGCTGTGTAACAAAATCAGGATCTTCAACTGCTTTAGTGCCAATAATAACATAGGCAACACCGGCATCAAGATAAGCTTCAACGGTTTCTATAGTGCGAATGCCGCCGCCGATTTCAACCGGCAGATCAGGATAGGTTTTGGTGATTTCCTGAATAATTTCACCATTAACCGGTTTTCCTTCAAAAGCACCATTTAAATCAACCAGGTGCAGTCTTCGAGCACCTGAACCGTACCAGCGACCCGCCATTTCAACCGGGTTATCCGAAAAAACCGTATCATCATCCATACGTCCCTGGCGTAAGCGGACACATTGACCATCTTTTAAATCGATAGCAGGTATTAATATCATGGGGTATTTCTCACTAATATTTTTAGTTATATCAATTGTAATAAAGCTGATTTGCTGCAGTCTGAGTTATTAACAGCCTGAGCTATTATAAGTACCATCCCAACCTATAAAATTGGCAAACAGCTGTATACCGGCATCAGAACTTTTTTCCGGGTGGAACTGTGTGGCAAAAATGTTTTCCTGAGCCAGAGCAACGCAAACCGGGTGACCGTATACGGTTGACCCGGCTATCGGTTCGGGTGATTGAGGCACAACAAAATAGCTATGGACAAAATAGAAACGCTGATTTTGAGGAATATTTTGCCACAAAGGATGTTTAATCTGCTGATTAACCTGATTCCAGCCCATATGAGGGATTTTTAAGTGATTATCTGCAGCTTCACTGGCAAGCGGATCACTTAGCTGATCGGCAAAACGTTCCACTTCACCGGGTATAATATCAAGGCAATTAACACCGTCATTTTCAGCACTATGAGTCATTAAGGCCTGCATACCGATGCAGATACCTAAAAAGGGTTTGCTGGCAGCGGCTTGCTTTATAGTATCAATGAGATCCAGGCGTTCCATTTCACCGATGCAGTCACGTATTGAGCCAACGCCGGGTAAGACAACCCGATCAGCACTGGCAATCTGTTGTTTGTCTGAAGTGACAAGGACTTTGGCATGAGTATCTGCGTGCTCTAATGCTTTAGCAACAGAGTGCAAATTACCCATGCCGTAGTCAATAACAGCGACTGTAGTAGAAAGTGTAGAAGGTGTAGAAAGCGTCATAGTTCGTGTGTTCGTTATATTATTGACTCAAAGAGGCGATATTATAAACTACCCTTAGTCGAAGGGATAGTGCCCTGCATACGCAGGTCGTCACTAACCGCCATACGCACGGCACGACCAAATGCTTTAAAGACAGTTTCAGCAATATGATGACTATTGCGACCGCGCAGATTATCAATGTGCAGACTAACCAGTGCATGATTGACAAAGCCTTGAAAAAATTCATGAAATAACTCGGTATCAAAATCACCTACAGTCTCTCGCTGATAATCAACGTGATGCTCTAAACCGGGACGGCCGGAAAAATCAATCACCACACGGGATAGTGCTTCATCAAGAGGGACATAGGCATGGCCATAGCGAGTAATGCCTTTTTTATCTCCTAACGCTTTGTTCATTGCCATACCTAGCGTTATGCCAATATCTTCTGCCGTGTGATGGGCATCAATGGCTAAATCGCCTTCTGCTTTGATGTTTATATCAATCATGCCATGACGAGCAATCTGGTCAATCATGTGCTCTAAAAATGGTACGCCTGTATCAAAGCGACCCACACCCGAACCATCCAGATTGATATCTATCTCAATACGAGTTTCGTTAGTATCACGTTTAACAGAGGCTTGTCTGTCTAATCGTTTTTCTGGCATTAGCGGTTAAGCTCCATTATATTCTAAAACTAGAATTATTTTTTAAGTATAAAAATGGGTGAAACATGGGATTATATTCTTTCCCAGAGTCATTGTTTATTATAAGAGTCTAGTAAATATTAGCAATATCTAAAATTATGCTGTTTTTGTGACGGTATCTGGTATAGAATTGACATTTATCAATTATGACTGAATATAGGTACGTTGATGCAACAAAAGACACTTTCTAGCAATTTGCGTAATAAAAAAGTGGTTGACTTACATGCTGCAAAGGTGGCCTGTAAAGAATGTAGTCTGCATCAGCTGTGTCTGCCTCGTTCTATTAATGGTTCTGATTTAGAAAAATTGGATAATATCATCGAACGTAAAAAACCATTAAAACGTAATGAACATCTTTTTCAAGTCGGTAGTTCTTTTCATTCGATCTATGTCGTTCGTTCAGGTTCTCTCAAAACATATTCACCCACAGTTGACGGCCAGGAACAGGTAACAGGTTTTCATCTGCCCGGAGAATTATTAGGCCTGGATGCAATTGGTAAAGGTCGACATCCCTGCGCAGCTAAAGCGTTAGAAACGACCAGTGTGTGCGAAGTCCCATTTGAGAATTTAGAAGGCTTATCACAGGAGCTGCCTACATTACAGTATCAATTATTACGTTTAATGAGCAAAGAAATCTTTGATGATCAGGAGCTGATGTTGTTATTGGGTAAAAAAACAGCAGAAGCACGTCTTTCTGCCTTTCTGTTAAGTATTTCCCTGCGTTTCAAGCAACGAGGTTTTTCTTCAATTGAATTTTACCTGAGTATGTCACGCAATGATATTGCCAATTATTTAGGACTGGCAGTTGAAACGGTGAGTCGTATGTTTACCCGTTTTCAGGAAGACGGCTTAATTGAAGCGGAACGTAAACATATCATTTTAAAAGATCGAGAAAATATGCGTCAGATTGCCGGCATGAATGAATGCTGTAATGAAACATCAGCAAAAGATTCTCAACAAATTATTTAACTCTTTTTTCCTCGATATAAAATACCGCGCATTTCCTTTAATCGGCTTACCGTTCGCTGAAAAGGTATCTTGAGTCGCCGACCATGATATAGAGCTTCAGGCTCTACTGCAGCACTGATTTTCAAAGAGCATTGATGATCATAAAGTGCATCAATCAAATGCATAAATCGTTTGGCAATATTATTTTTTTGTTCATTCATAGGATAAACATGGGCCATAATAATATGAGAATATTGTTGGGCGATGAACTGATAATCTGAATTGGAACGGTGAGTATTACATAATTCATCAAATTCAAACCAGATAATACTCTGAGCGTATTTATTTACCATTTTACTGATGGCAACCACCTGAATTGGACGTTTGTTGATCTCAATAGACTGAGACTGAACCGGTGCATAATGACTGGTTTGTAAAAAATATTGTAATAGTAAATCATCACTCTTTTCATTGAGGGCATTGAGATAATAGCCTTCTTTTTCCAGATACAGTGTTCGATAATCTGTTTTATTGGTCAATTCAAAGATGTGCAAATAGTTTTTGATCAATTCAATTGCGGGTAAAAAATTATCTCTTTGTAAGCCATTTTTATACAAATTATCTGGTGAAACATTAGATGTTGCAATTAATATAACACCTTCCGAAAAAAGTGCTTTAAGAAGGCCTGCCAATAACATTGCATCAGTGATGTCATGCACATGAAATTCATCAAGACAAAGTACTCGAGATTGTTGTGCCATTTGTTTGGCAATAATGGGTAATGGGTCAGGCGTTTTATGCAGGTTTTTCAACTGCTGATGAACTTCCTGCATAAATGGATGGAAGTGAATTCGTCGCTTGTTAACAAAAGGTAATGCTTTGAAAAGGTTATCAGCAATCCATGTTTTTCCACGGCCTACTTCACCCCAGAAATAGAGACCTTTTATTGTTGGTTTGTGGTTAGCTGAAGACAACTTGCTATGAATGAAATGACTAATATAGGAGTAGAAATTATCTTCATGGCGGTTTGATAGTGTATTTCTCTCTTCTGACAGGAGTTTATGATATAGCTTTTGCGTCAGTTGAACAGCCTGTTCCTGAATAGGATCAGAAATAAAATTATGATTTTTGATGGAATTTTGATAGGCTTGCTCTGGCGCCATACCTTTTTTCTTATTGATATTATATAGTTTAAGATCTAAATTTGAGTTTAGCGTATAAGAAGAAAAAAGCTACTGTCCGGGTAAACAAAATTTAACTATCGCCCTTGATAATTGTTCGGGGGTAATGGGCTTGGTGATAAAATCATCCATACCGGCTTCCAGGCAGGACTTTCGATCATCTTTTGTCGCATTGGCAGTGAGCGCTATTATGGGAATATGAACACCTTCAGGCTCATGAGCTCGCCAGGCAATCGTCGCCTCAGTACCATTCATTTCAGGCATGCGCATATCCATAAAAGCCATGTCATAAGTGTTTTGTGCCAGCTCTTCTACAGCTTGAGCGCCATTGAGTACTCGCTTGGTCTTATGCCCCGCATCCTGAAGAAAACTGCTCAAAACCATTGCATTAATATCTTCATCTTCAGCAATTAAAATATTCAGTGAAACATTGTTAAAATCATAGCATTTGTTTTTTGCTACTTGGGCACTATCAGGATTTAATAAGGTTGATAACTCATCACCGAATCGTTCAAAATTAACAGGTTTGGTGATATAGCAATCAAATAGTGCGCCGCCTAATTTTTGGGCCTCGCTACGCTTGTCCAAATAGTTTAAAAATACTTTCTTTGGTGCTGAATAGGGACTGAAATCAAGGGCATTCATTTTGTTTGCCAACTCGACAGGCATATTTTTTTCTCGTCCAGTGGATAAAATGACCAGTTCAAATGGCTGCTCGTGTTTAACCGCTTGCTGTAAACCATTGAGCAGCTCAGATTCAGAATAAAATCGTTCTACTGTAAAACCAAAAAATTGACAATAGCTTTCAAGTGATTCGTAGAGGACATTTTTACACACTAATATTGCTGCTCGCTTATCAGTAAATATATGATGATAGCGATCTTTCATATCATCATCTTTTATAACGGGCAGGCTAAGGGTAAACCAGAAATGACTACCAGTACCTAAAACACTGCTCAGCCCGATTTCTCCACCCATAAATTCTACTAATTGTTTGGCGATTGTTGTTCCTAAGCCGGTACCGCCAAATTTATGAGTATGCATGTTGTCCGCTTGAGTGAAACTGTTAAAAATAAGTTTCTGCTGCTCATTGTTAATACCTAGTCAGCCCTGAAAAACATATTATCTATTTGAAATGTAAGGAATTATCCCTATTTTTGAGTGACCAGATCGACCAGAAATGTTATA
>JAHXIM010000562.1 GCA_025655635.1 gamma proteobacterium symbiont of Lucinoma myriamae
ATTTGATCAGGAACAATTAAATTACAATTAATGTTGTACGATAATCTATCAATTCATGATGATTATCTTTTTTCAGGGTCGACTAATTAAACTCTTTCCGGGCTTAACCTTACGTTATTATCGTGAAGAAGGGATACAGGGTGATATTGAAAAAGGCTTTCGTAATGAGGCTATGCTGGTCGCACAAAAAAATTAGCCTGTTTGCTTAGTCTTTTCATCACTATATTTATTACTATATTTATTACTATAGAGTAGTTGTCTCTGCCGGCTGCTTGTTTTTATTTTGTTTTTCCAGTTCTTTATTCATTTCTTCCAGGCCTTCCTGTAGAGAGCGTTCCATTTGCTGTAGTTCATCTTTAACGGATTCACCCATGACCTTGACGCCTTTATCAATGGTTTCTCTCATAGTATTTGATAATTGTTCAATGACTGACTGTAATTCACTGCCGAGCATAGAGTCACGTGTTTTATCAAAATCGACCAGCCATTGACCGTTTTGGTTAATCAGGATAGTGCGTAAGCTGGTAATTTCTGTTTGGTTGCCTTTGTGGCGTGTCAACTGAGTTAGAATTTGTGCCTGAGTTGCACTGATGCTTTGCTCGCCCAGCTCGATAAAATCTTTTGGATTTTTCAGGATAATTTTAAAGTTGGGCAGACTTTCAGGGGTTAATAATTGTTTCGCTGTTTCTGTATCACCCTCTAAAGCGGCTGTCCAGAATGACTGAGCGACTGCTAGTGGTGTATTGGGCTTTTGTTCTACACAGCCTTGAAGGAAAACAGTAATAAAAAAAATGAGAAAAACTAATGGGCTTTTTTTTATAAAAAAATTCATCATAAACTCTTAAACAGTTATAGAAAAAGTAACAGGGCCATCATTGAGCAATGATACTTTCATATCTGCACCAAATTGTCCTGCAGCAACTTGTGTGTATTGGCTATGGGCCTGATTGAGCAGGTAGTGAAAAAGAACTTCAGCTTCAGAAGGTACTTTGGCTGAACTAAAACTGGGACGTAGTCCTTTTTTGGTGTCAGCAGCTAAAGTGAATTGTGGTACCAGTAATAGGCCGCTATTAATGTCCTTAACACTCAGGTTCATTTTATCATCATTATCGGCAAAGATGCGATAATTAAGCAGTTTGTGCAGGAGTTTATCGGCCTGGGCGTGCTGGTCGTTTTTTTCCATACCCACCAGAACAAGAATACCTTGTTCAATTTGGCCGATGAGTCGTTCTTCAACCTCAACTTTTGCCCAACTGACTCGTTGAATTAATCCAATCATTATAAAGCGTTTCTATTCAACTCTTATTAATGCGATGACTATTGGGATTCATGCAGCTAACCGCGTATTGCCGTGACGTTATCAGGCATTATTTTTTCATGAACAACTGCCGGCATTGGTGAATTAATGGTGGTGAGCATTTTATTCACATCGAAAATGTGTTTTTGCAGACCTTTTGCTTCTATTTTAAGGCTGGTGACACGATCAGCAATAGAATCCCTGGATTGCCCTGCTTTTTTTAATTGATCCAGACGCTGACGTAGTTCTTTTTTGTGTCCCTTAACTTGACGAATAAGAGGTGTTAAAGCCCGTTTGCCCCAATCATCAGCATCTTTGTTGAGTTGATAATAAATATTTCTTGCTCGACTTACAAGGGAGATAAAGAATTTTTTAATGACAAAACTTTGTTTCGTCATTGTCGAGTAGACGCTGGTTCGGTATTCTTCAGCATCTTGATATAAAGTATCAATTTCTTGTTTGTATGATGTAATGGAGAATAATTTAGGTCTGATATCGGTGACTTCATTTTCATTTTGAAAACGGTTATAAATTGATTTTACTAAACGGTTTGTCAGCTCAGTTTGCTTGGCGGCTTCATTCATCGTGTGGCTAATGTTGTCAAACAGGGATTTCATACTAGTTTTCATGCCGTTAGTTGTCCAGCTTCCCTGCATTAACTGACGAGATTTATTGACTTGCTCATCCAGTTGGTCCAGATCGATGATACTCTTAAAACGATTATACTGACCTAAAAGAATTTGGCGACTGGATTGTAAGTTTTCAGCATTACGATGGTAAATGGCTTGTTCTTCGCGAGTTTTTTCTAACAGAGTTTGAATGATGTTTTCATTTTTGCCACTGACGCCACTAAAATCTACAATGGATTTTTTCTTACCATTAAATTGGTCCAATAATATGCTTTTAGACTCTTGCATCATCTCATTAATATCAGCAATGAGTGTGTTGCGTACAAGTTGTTCTTTTTGTGGAAGAATTTCATTAGATAATACATTTTCCATCGCACTCAGATTACTGGCTTCTATTAATTTAGCATCATTTCGTACTCGTCCGATAAGACCTTTTTGTGCTGAAACGGCAAACACACGTTTGGCATCAATACTGAGTGTTTGAGCAGTTTCGGCACATTGTCTTTGAATACTGCTTTTAATCTCACTATCTGTTTTTAATTCATCCCAAAGAGTATCGATTTTATTCAGTGCTATGACCAATCCATTGTTGTGATTGCGTCGGAAACTTTTGAGGTGGCGACGCCAAATATCCATATCTGAGCGTGTGACACCAATATCAGCAGCGAGAACAAAAATAGCTGCTTGAGCATTGGGCAGCATGTTAATCGTCAGTTCTGGTTCGTTACCTAATGAATTTAATCCAGGTGTGTCTAAAATAGCCAGCCCTTGTTCTAAAAAGGGATGGGGGAAATTAATCAGTGCATGGCGCCACATGGGAATCTCAACAATTTGAGTGTCAGCCAACTCTGTACCATTATTGTCAGTAATAACATCATACAGGCCTAAGCGTTTAGCTTCACTGGCTTTAACTTTTTTTTTGTTAGTGATATGAGCAAAAGAGCTGGCCATGTTTTCAGGAGAAGAAATGTCAAGTTGAATATGAGTCCAGTTAATACTATTTTGTTTTTGTTCTGTAATACTGGCATCTTCTGTGCGGCTTTCGATGGGTAATAGACGCATATAAGGCTTGGGTTCATCTACATCATAAAATAGTTCAGTCGGGCACATGGTGGTGCGGCCTGCTTCACTGGGTAATAAACGGCGTTTGAACTGGGAAAAGAAAATGGCATTAATCAGCTCTGTTTTTCCTCTGGAAAACTCACCGACAAAAGCAAGGGTAATACGATCATGCTTTAGAGTTTGTAATGTTTCATATATTTTTAGACTTTGTTCACTTTCTTCAAGTTCAGTGGTATCAAGCCATCCCTGGAATTCTTCAATGGCCGCTACCAGGTTACTTTTCCATTTCCCATAAGCGTGGATATTATCGAAAAAGTTTTCATTTGTCATATTCTTGTCTTCTTTATATATCGGTCTATGGAGCATTATTTCTGTTAAGCATAGCAGAAAAATTAGCAATGGCTAATGTAAGTTGAAAAAAGTTAAAGGAGCAGTGTTGGCTTCAGCAAATAAATTCTTTATTCGAGATCCTTAACTTCCAGTCTATCAAAATGCCAAGTAAAAAATGTGATAGGTTTCAAATTGTTAGCCAAAGATTACGGGTATAAACATAATGAGAATATTTAGTGCGACAAAGACAAGAATAGGTGATAGATCAAATCCTGAAAAAGGCGGCAGAAGCTTACGTGCAGGACGCATCACTGGTTCAGTAATATGATGAATTAATGCGGTGGCAGGATTATAGGTTCCAGGACTTACCCAGCTAATGATGACTTGCACAAGAATGGCAAAAAAATAGATATAAAGCACCAGGGTTAACAATGAACCGATACTATGCCAGAGTAAAAATATAGGATTGACAGAAATACCTCTTACGGCGAATAATAAAATATTTTCTATATATTGAAGACAATAAGCTAATAATATAGAGGCAATATCAATACCAAATAGACCGGGAATAATTCTGCGTAGAGGATTCAATACAGGGGCAGTTGCTTTGACAATGAATTGAGAAAGCGGATTATAAAAATCAGCACGAACTGCCTGCAATAGAAAACGAAGCAAAACAATGATGATATAAAGGCCAAATATGGTGCTTATTAAATAAGAGCCAGCATTGACGAAGAAGTTATCCATCCCTTAATGTTCCTTATAGTGTATCGCAATAATTATTAATTGAGGTCAATTTTTCTACCAGTCAGTTGCTCACGAATCATTGCCTAAAATTTGTGCCAATTCAATTGAGCGATCTCTTGCACCTTCTAAAGCTTTAGCAAATAAAGCCTCTAATTGGCCCTCTTGCAGGATGCCAATGGCTTTTTCCGTGGTACCGCCGGGCGAAGTGACTTTCTTTCTTAATGTCTCGGGAGAATCATTACTCTCAAGTGCCATTTTAGATGCACCAAAAGCCGTTTGAATGGCAAGTAAATGTGCTGTCTTTTCATCTAATCCTAATTGTATTCCGGCTTTTTCCATGGCATCAATAACCAGAAAGAAATACGCCGGTCCACTTCCAGATAGCGCAGTAACAGCATCCATATCTGATTCATTTTCTAACCATAGAGTGAGTCCGGCGGCACGTAGAATAGATTCTGCCAGAGTTTTTTGCTCATTACTGACCTGTTTGTTGGCAAATAGTGCTGTTGCACCACTTTGTACTAATGCCGGGGTGTTGGGCATACAACGTACCAGAGCCGGGCTGGATTGCTTGTCCTGATTTTGATTCAGCCAGGATTCTATGTCTTTACTCAGCACTCCAGCAGCGATAGAAATTACTAATGGCTTAGTTTTAGCGACACTGGCTGCAATTTCAGTACAGACTTGTGCCAATTGCTGTGGTTTAACGGCAAGGATAATAATATCCACGGATTGGACTAATTCGATGTTGCTATTGGTCATATTGACACTAAACTGGCTTGCTATTGGTGTCATTTTTTCGGTATTTGGATCACTGATCCAAATACTTTGTCCTTTCATGCCCGTTGAGGTCAATCCACCAATCAGGCTATATGCCATGTTGCCGGAACCAATAAAACCAATTTTTTTGTTAATCATTTATCTCAATATCCAATGAATTGCTGGAAGTTCTTAAAGCCACTATAAATTTCTAGTAATTATAGCTTAGTTTTAAGGGGATTAATAAGGATCTTAATATTCTCTGGGGCCAAAAAGCGCAGTACCTACACGAATGATGGTAGCTCCTTCAATAATAGCAGATTCCAAATCATTGGACATTCCCATTGAAAGGGTATCCATGTTGAGCTTGAATTGTTTATTGAGTTGCTGCATGAGTTCATTTAACTCATGAAAGGCCTTTTTTTGCTGAATCACATCGTTTGCCGGTTTAGGAATTGCCATAAGTCCCCGAATGGCTAAATTGGGTAAATCAATAATTTCTTCTATCAGGGAAAATATTTCACTACTGGAAAAGCCTGATTTTTGCGTCTCCTGACTAATATTTATCTGCAGACAAATATTTAACGGCAAAGCCTTATCTGGATATTGTGCACTTAACCTGCGGGCAATTTTGATTCGATCAACTGAATGTACCCATTGAAAATTTTGTGCAATGTCTTTGGTTTTGTTTGATTGTATGGGACCAATAAAGTGCCAGATAATATCTGAATCAGTTGAAGCATTGATTTTTATCAGTGCTTCTTGAAGATAGCTTTCACCAAAATCTCTTTGACCCAATTCATAGAGTGTGTGAATTTTTTCTAATGAATGATGTTTGCTGACAGCAAGTAGCGTTACTGAATCGCCTGCTGGGCGTCCACTCTGAGTAAATGCTTGTTCAATACGCTGATTTATGTGGACGAATCGGTTTATTGTATTGGTCATTTTAGTCTATACTGAATATTAATCGTTGGCTCAACTAAAAAATTATCATAAACTCATTACTTTATTTAAGTTTATTAGAGTGAATAATAGAATTTTGATTCACACATGCGATGATTTTATCGATAATTATAACAAGTATGTCTTTTAAATGCTTTTTAAAAGGGCACTTTAACATTGAATAGTGAAAAATCATGGATATAACAGAACTGCTTGCCTTTAGCGCAAAGAATAATGCCTCGGATTTACATCTATCAGCTGGACTTCCCCCGATGATACGGGTAGATGGTGATATCAGGCGGGTTAATGTGCCGCCATTAGAACACCGTGAAGTACATGACATGGTGTATATATTATGAATGATAAACAGCGTAAGGACTATGAAGAGTTTCTAGAAACCGATTTCTCATTTGAAGTACCTGGTCTGGCGCGATTCAGGGTCAATGCCTTTAATCAGAATCGTGGTGCTGGTGCTGTTTTTCGTACCATTCCTTCCAATGTTTTATCTCTTGAAGAACTTGGAGCTCCGGCGATTTTTAAAGATATTTGTGAAAATAAGCGGGGTATTGTTTTGGTAACGGGGCCTACGGGTTCAGGTAAGTCCACCACCTTAGCGGCAATGATGGATCACTTAAATGACACGATTTACGAACATATTCTGACGGTAGAAGATCCCATCGAATTTGTACACGAGAGTAAAAAATGTCTGGTTAATCAGCGTGAAGTACATAGAGATACGCTGGGCTTTAATGAGGCATTACGTTCTGCATTACGTGAAGATCCGGATATTATTCTGGTGGGGGAATTACGTGATTTAGAAACCATTCGATTAGCATTAACTGCTGCAGAAACAGGCCATCTGGTTTTTGGCACTCTGCACACCAGCTCTGCAGCCAAAACCATTGACCGTATTATTGATGTTTTTCCCGCAGCAGAAAAAGACATTGTACGTGCCATGTTATCAGAATCATTACGGGCAGTTATTTCCCAGACTTTGATGAAAAAAATGGCGGCGGGCGTATTGCTGCTCATGAGATTATGATTGCTACGCCGGCGATTCGAAATCTGATTCGTGAAGCCAAAATTGCACAAATGTATTCAGCAATTCAAACTGGTCAGAATATCGGTATGCAGACTCTGGATCAAAATCTTAAGGTCTTATTAGGTCAGGGTATGATCTCTAAGGCTGATGCTGTGTCCTATGCTGCCAATAAAGATGATTTCTTATAATATAATGTTTGCTGCTCAGAAGCTTTAATTTTAGCGCTGCTTCAATAAAAAGATGGGCTTTAATATAGCCTGTGAATTTAAAGGTAAAAAAAGATGGATTTTGATTCATTATTAAAATTAATGGTGCATAAAAAGGCATCCGATTTATTTATTACAGTAGGAACAGCTCCATCCATGAAAGTGAATGGAAAGATATCTCCTGTAATCGGGTAGCCACAGGTTTCTCTCCTACAGCCCCCACACCACCCATCATGCGGGTCCGCAATGGGCGGTTCACTAACCGTAATGAA
>JAHXIM010000246.1 GCA_025655635.1 gamma proteobacterium symbiont of Lucinoma myriamae
GGTTGGATACAATTTACATAGCGGTGATCCTCCTACAGGGGACTTACACCCCATTAGTTTATGCCCATGACGGGCGTACACAACAATAAAATAAGCCGTTAAAAAACGATTAACGGTATTTTTCACTTGTTTTGGCGCCAGAGTTAGTAAAATAACAGGGAGCAGGAGACTGCCGCAGACAACAATGACATCCATTTTTAAGCCATACAAAAAGGTCAGCCAATAATTAACATCACTATCAGCAAAGCGCTCAAAATATAAACTGAAAAGAACCACTCGCCCAACAAAGAAAATGGACAAAAGCGCCAAAAAATAATACAACAGGAGCTTAATTAGTTTCACACATTACTCGTTATTGTTACGTTAAATCATCACAGAGGAATTTAGACTATTGGCAAACTTACAGCTTAAACTTTTTCCTGTGCTGTAAAGTTTGCCTTGTTATAGGGGTAGACCACATTTAATAAAAAAATAATAGAGCCTGCAAACTCTAACATTTCACCCTTTTTAGATGATGCCATCAGAACCTGAACCAGAATCAGTAAAAGAACATAGGCAGCAATTTGATAATTTTGAGCAATCGGTACCGCAAATTTATCTAAAAAGTTCTTCACACCTTCTTTACGCTTATAAAGCGGGATCAAAATGGCTAAATAAAGCAGCAGTAAAATACCTATACCGCGGCCAAAAATCACCTTATTCAGTTTAGTATCATTCACCACCAGATTGTGTAAATTGGTTTCACCCTGAGCGTTGTTCTGAACAAAAAAATCTGAACTTTCAACATTAAAAATACGCTGTCCCCAGGATATTTCTTCTCCTGCACCAAAAAAGAAAAACAAACCTAACAGGGAAGTCATAAATAAGAATAACAGTGGACGTTGAAACTTGAGCAGCCACACTCTGCGAAAACACACAAAAAAGCCAATTAATAAAAAAACAACAGTAGACCACTCTGTAAAGCCATCCTCCATCACGTAATAGAGTTTAAATGAATCATGATCGACATAACTCCAGATAAAGCCAATTAACGTAAATACCGAAAAATAAGCCAAAGCTATTTTTTCAAACAACGATAAATTTTTTAACATTCTTAAAACCTTTTCCTTAACACCCTATTCTTAATTTTATATTAATCAGATTAACAGATGAGTGAGCTTAGTTATTTTCAGTCGGAATTTTATCATAAATAAGCAATTAGAACTCTTTGAGTATTTAAAGTTCATTGATTGGCAAAAAATTGTACTCAAATTACAATGTAAAAGGACGTTTTTTGTTATACTACTACGCATCCACATTCTATTTGACCACCTGTACAAAATGAGGCTCTATGGACACCCCCTGCTTTGAATTAAAAGGAAGCTTGTTTACCCTAAGCGTTTTACAGCTTTTTGACAATGACCTGGCTTTACTAAAAGAACAACTTCAAAAACGTATACAAATGGCGCCTGGCTTTTTTAACCACACTCCCTTTGTTATCGATCTTCATGAATTACCTGAAGATAAGCAGGATTTGGATTTTGTCGCACTAAAAGAATTACTCTTATCATTATCTATTATTCCTGTGGGTGTAAAAGGTGCCGATAAGTCACTTTATCCTGAGCTTGAAGCCGCACATTTAGCAATTTTAGCTGAAGCAGCAAGCGCCCAGAAGAAAACAAAAATAGAACATGAGCCTGAACCAGCACCTGAAGCTGAAAAAAAAGAAGAACCCAAAGCTCCTGAAACCCAACAAATTCCAGCACACAGGCCTGCTAAAATAGTTAAACAAACCATTCGCTCAGGCCAGCAAGTCTATGCTCCGGGAGGCGATCTGGTTGTTATTGGTTCAGTTAGCACTGGTGCTGAAATACTAGCCGATGGTAATATTCATATTTATGGCACCTTAAGAGGCAGAGCCTTAGCCGGTGTCCGTGGTGATCAATCCGCAACCATTTTCTGCCATTGTTTACAGGCCGAACTCAGTTCAATTGCGGGAATTTACCTATTGAGTGATGACTTGCCAGAGGATAAAATCGGCACATCCGTACAAATTTATTTAGAAAATGAAAAATTACAAATAGAGTCAATTTAACTCTTTTTAAAAACTTATAGGAACAAATGAAGCAATGGCAAAAATTATTGTAGTGACATCTGGAAAAGGCGGAGTGGGAAAAACCACAACCAGCGCAGCCTTTGGCACTGGCCTGGCACAAAAAGGACATAAAACAGTCATTATCGATTTTGACATTGGTCTGAGAAATCTGGATCTTATTATGGGTTGTGAGCGCCGGGTGGTATTTGATTTCATCAATGTCATCAATGAAGAATCAAACTTAAATCAGGCATTAATCAGAGACAAGCGAGTTGATAATCTCTACATTTTACCCGCCTCACAAACCAGAGATAAGGACGCTCTGACTCTGGAGGGCGTGGAGAAAGTTATTAATGAGTTAGCAAAAACTTTTGACTATATTATTTGTGACTCACCTGCCGGTATTGAATCAGGCGCTCTAAAAGCACTTTATTTTGCTGATGAAGCACTGATTGTCAGTAACCCGGAAGTCTCTTCAGTAAGGGATTCTGACCGTATTTTAGGTATTCTTGATAGTAAAACCAAGCGAGTGATTGAAGGCAAATCACCTGTTAAGCCACATCTGATCATTACCCGCTATTCACCCACTCGTGTTGAAGAGGGTGAAATGCTCAGTGTCGATGATATTATTGAAATCCTGGCAATCCCTTTATTAGGTGCTATTCCTGAATCAGAATCCGTATTACAGGCATCCAATACCGGTGCCCCTGTTATTTTAGATACTGAAAGTAAAGCAGGTCAGGCCTATGATGATTTAGTGGAACGCTTTCTGGGTAATGATGTGGAACACCGTTTTCTAACACGGGAGAAAAAAGGCTTTTTCTCCCGTGTCTTTGGAGATTAATGATGGCTATTTTAGATTATTTCAGATCAAAGAAGAAAAAAACGGCTTCTCTGGCTAAAGACCGCCTGCAGATCATTGTCGCTCATCAACGAAGTGGCTATGGTCACTCTAGTGCCGATTATCTTCCTCAACTCAAAGAAGATATTCTAAAAGTGATCAGTAAATATGTTGATATTGATCCCAGTCAGATTAAGGTACAACTTGACACCAATGACGACGACTGCCCTATTTTAGAACTCAATGTTGCTTTACCTGAACATGGTAAATTAATGAAATAAAAATAATAACTATTCAGTCCGATATTACAAAAGCCCTGTGGCAACTATCTGGTATTAGCTTCTAAGTTACAAAAATATAAGTCTTTGAATTTTATATGTTTGTAACCTTTTGATGGTTAGCCGTTTTACGGGTTGGGTTGCTGAATAGTTACATTTGTCATTATATTTCTCTAACCAGAAATGAGCGGCCTTTTAATTGCCCGTCAGCTATTTTTCTCAAGGCATATTGAGCCACTTCCCGACTCACCGCCACATAGGATTTATTTGAGAATATTTGAATTTTCCCTACCTGCTTTCCTGCAATACCATCTTTACCTGTTAATGCACCCAGAATATCACCGGGTCTCACTTTTTGCTTTTTTCCGCCATCAATTTGCAGCGTCACCATAGGCGGTTGATACACAGGCTTATCCAGTAAATTTACCGCTGGTAAAGGTTCTGCATTAATTGTCTGACCTAAATAATCTTCAAGTTTTGACAACTTAAAATTTTCTTTATCGGTATAAATAGTACAGGCAAAACCTTTTTTGCCTGCTCGTCCGGTACGTCCGATACGATGTACATGTACTTCAATATCACGGGCAATCTGATAGTTAATAACCGCATCCAGTGATTCAATATCCAGGCCCCGTGCCGCCACATCGGTGGCAACCAGGACTGAAATACTTTTATTAACAAACTGAACCAGAGTCTGATCCCGATCTCTTTGCTCCAGATCACCATGCAATGCCAGTGCACTAAAACCATAATCACTCAGTGCATCAGCAATTTCTTGTGTTTCTATTTTGGTATTACAAAACACCACCGCTGATTCTGGATGGTAGTGCTGTAATAGTAAGCGAACGACAGTCAGTCGATGGGCATTATCTTTTGCCTTAAACAAATGCTGCACAATACTGGAGTTATCATGCATCGAAGCCACTTCAACCATGACGGGCTGCTGCATTATACGTTTTGCAACCGATTTAATCTGCTCGGGAAAAGTTGCACTAAACATCAGCGTCTGTCTTTGGTCGGGTATCTGGTCGATAATAGCATCCAGAGCTGACTGAAAACCCATCTCTAACATGCGATCGGCTTCATCCAGAATAAGCAGGTTTACATTGTCTAGTTTCAATGTTCCTTTACCCAGATGATCTTCAATTCGACCTGGCGTACCAACAATAATATGGGCACCATGCTCTAAGGACCCAACCTGAGGTCCAAAAGGCATACCGCCACAAAGTGTCAGCACTTTAATATTATGAATAGAGCGCCCTAATTTTCGAATTTCTTTGGCTACCTGATCAGCCAGCTCACGGGTCGGGCAGAGAATTAATGATTGAATGCGAAAGCGTTTTACGTCCAGTTTTTCCAAAAGCCCTAATCCAAAAGTGGCAGTTTTTCCAGAACCGGTTTGCCCCTGAGCAATCACATCTTTACCTTTTAGAATATGAGGTAAGCTTTGCGCCTGAATGGGAGTCATGGACTGATAACCAAGAGATGTCAGATTCTTGAGTAAAGCAGAATGCAGTTTAAGTGTTGAAAAATCAGTTTGACTCAAGGGAATTATCCTGTGTAATGGCTGTTGATAGACTAAATCGGGGAGGATAACACTCTAATGGGGTACTTGTCACAAAATACCCGTATAACATCCTAAACAGGGGATTTTATAGTAAAAATCAGGTCATTTTCAGGACGAGTAAACTTTATAGTTATTTTTACCTGTTTTTTTCACATCATACATAGCCGTGTCTGAATTTTTGATCAGCTCATCAATCGTTTCACCGTGTTTAGGATACAAAGCAATACCAATACTGCTGCCAATCTGGCATTGTTGTCCCAGAATATCAAATGGCTTTGAGAGAGTTGAAATAATCTTTTCAGCAACAATATTAACGACCTTGTCATCTGTGAAATTCGATATAATCAAGGTAAACTCATCGTCGCCAAGGCGAAAAAGTGCATCTTCATCTCTGAGCACTTTTTTCAGTCTGCTGGCCACTTGTCTCAGTAATTCATCACCACAATCATGTCCATAAGTGTCATTTATGGCCTTAAATCCATCTAAATCAATAAAAAATAACCCTACTGATAACTCAGTTCTATTAACCTGTTTAATTGCCTGCTCAAGCAAAACCATAAATAAGGCACGGTTGGGTAGTTTTGTTAAGGAGTCATAATTAGCAATATATTCTATATTTTTTGTTCGAGTCCTGCAGCTCTCTCTCTGGTTCTTTCAATTACAGTATCTTCTAAATCTTCTTTATTCTTTTTTAACGTCCTGACATAGTAAGTAAAGCGAATACTGACAATAATGCCAATAATGATACTAATCAGACTGCCAAAGGTCGTTGTTAAGCCTAAATCTCTTTGCGTATTTTCAAACAAGGTACGCGCATTAGTCATTGCCTGTTTTGAACTTTCACTTTCATAAGCGATGATTTCATCAAGATGTTTTAATGCTTCTACTTGATTGGGTGAGACTTTATCAACTAATAGTTTGCGTGCTTCTACCGTGCGTCCCTCTTGTATTAACCTGATCACCTTCCGCTGATCGGGTACTACAGAACGTGCATACTCTCGATGTACCTCTAATAATTGAGTTTCTTTATCCGACAAATTAGTTTCTAATAATTGCTTTCTCGCCACTAAAAAGCGGCTTCCCAGTTGTTGAAACTCCATTAACAAGCTATCCAGCTCAAAAGCATCTTCAGTATTGATCATGGTAAACAAGATGGGGGCTCGCTCTCTGGAAATGACACGCATTTTTTGTACTAACTCCATGCGTACATTATAAACATCAACCACCTGTTCAAATTCTACTTTTACCTCATTGAAGCGCCAGATAGATAATATAGCTTGTATTAACATCATGATAATGATGACGCCAAAGCTGATAGAAATGCTATTAGAAATTATTGATTGCTTAATTCTCGAAAAATTCATTAAATAATATCTTTGACTATAATCGTTTCAGGTAGCATAGTTTTTTTGAGAGGCATTTAGATTAAATGAACCATTTTTACTTACACTATTATTATTATTAAGATACTATCATATCTAATTTAAAGTGACCATCAGTAGAGTAACTGCAGGTCAGAAAACTTGATAAAAGTAACTCGTATAGTTCCCTGAACAACAGAAATACCGGCCATTAAGAGTTAAGACAAAACAGATAATACAATATCACTTTTTAGAATTTAATCGTGATTGATACTCTTCAGGGTGATTACAGACAGGGCAGGCTTTTAATGCTTTTTTACCATAATGGACATGACCACATACTTCACATATCACACATGCTTCCTGGTCATCTTTACTCACAAATTCTGTATCTGCTTCAAGTCTTTCTAACAGCATTTTGTACCTGTTTTCATATTCAACAGCGATTTTTCCTATACTTTCAAATAATCTTGCAGCCTCATTATTGACTCCAGTTAGATAGCAATATAGCGAAAAAATTCTTACTCACTATAGTCGAAATAAATTGCAAATTAAAATTTAAGATATTCACAACGACAGTAATTAACTCTAATTTCTTTTATGTGTTATTTGACAAAATAAAGTTTGTGTTCTAATACTTAAAGGATACCCAACGGAGTGAATATGAAAAACATAATTATTATCTTTTTATCCTTTTTTTTAACTTTAAGTTTGCCAAGTGTTCATGCAGAAAGCCTTGATACAACATCCGATAAACTTTATCCAAATCGAAAATTTTACCCCCAGCTCAACTATATCTCAACAAAAGAAATGGTCACTGCAGTTAAGTCGGGCAAATACAATGTTATAGATGCAAGGCCAGCGCTTGGATACAAAACACTGCATATTAAAGAAGCTGACAATTTTTCTGCCAATGACGAAAAGTTTAATGAAAAAATAATGGCGCTTATCAACAAAAACATCAAGCCGATTGCATTTTATTGTGGAGGATTAGCCTGTTTAAAAAGTTATAAAGCAAGTGTAAAAACAATTGCCTCGTCAGAAAAATTCATGGGTAGTTTTTGGTACGGGTAACGCGCCAAGCGCATGATACAAGGCGATTTCAGCCGCATGGTAGGT
>JAHXIM010000344.1 GCA_025655635.1 gamma proteobacterium symbiont of Lucinoma myriamae
TATATCCCCGTTACATGCTATAATTTATAATTATTAGAAATATTATTTTAAATCAGTTACTAATAATTGCTGCATAACAGGTATAAATGATGTCAGATATAAATTCATCACTGTGTTTAAAATTATTAGAAAATAGTACCTCCTTTGTAATTGTTTTTGATCAAAATTAGTCTATTTTTTGGATAAACCAATCCTTTTGTGATTTTTTAGGCATGGAGAGACAACAGCTAATCGGTCAAACAACCGATAACACACAAGAGTCTTGTATAAAACAAATACTGAATGGCTCTGCTCGAGTTGAACTATTTTCAGGTACTCTGGATAAATGGATTGAGTTACATGATGTTATGATGCTTGATGGTCATAATCTTGATCATCCTGATAAACAGTTTACCGTTCATTACTACAATGATGTAACGACATTAGTACAGACGGAAAAACATCTTCTGCAATTAGAAACTACCATCAGTCATAAAATGACTCATGATTCTGTCACTGGCATGTTTCAGACATTAAGTTCTGAAGTTTCCAGAAGCCGTCGCTACAACAACCCCTTATCAATAGTTTTAATGACTGTTGATTATCAATCTTGCTCTGCTGCAATGGAACAAGAAAATATTGAGCAGCTGCGCCTGATGATCAGTCAATTATTAAAAGATCAAATACGTTGGGCAGATATTGTGGGCCATCTAAATGAATTTGACTTTGTGCTGCTCTTACCCGAAACAGTTTATGAATCAGCAGAAGTATTGATCAGAAAAATTAATGATAGATTGTGCAATATGACTATCGATACACAACATATCTCTTATGGCATCAGTCAGTGGCAAAAAGGCGATGATGTGAATATGTTTTTAAATCGCGCGGCTAATAACATAGCTCCTCAAGCACCTGATTAAGTCATTAACTGATCAGTATTGAGAGCATAGTGAGGCCATAATGACTCAACTTAATCTGCCATTCTGAGTCGAGCTCGTTTTACCGCCGCACGCACTTGTTCAGGTGCTGTGCCGCCAGTATGGTTACGTGCCGCAACGGAACCCTCTAATGTCAGTACTGCAAAGACATCATCCTTTATTTGATCAGAAAACTGCTGTAATTCCTGCAAAGACAACTCGGACAGATCTCGTTTGCTCTCCACCCCCAAACGGACGGCCTTTCCAACCACATCATGAGCATCACGGAAGGGAACACCAGAGCGTACAAGATAATCGGCTAAATCTGTTGCGGTTGAAAAGCCGCGAAAAGCTGCTTCATACATAGCTTCCTTATTAACACTGACATGCTGCATCATATCAGCATAAACCTTGAGACTGCCTTTTATCGTGTCAATAGTATCAAACAGGGGTTCTTTATCTTCCTGATTATCTTTATTATAGGCCAGAGGCTGTCCCTTCATCAGGGTCAATAAACTAATAAGATGACCATTTACACGACCCGTTTTGCCACGCACTAACTCAGGTACATCAGGATTTTTTTTCTGCGGCATAATTGATGAGCCCGTACAAAAACTATCACTAAGCTCTACAAAATTAAACTGTGCCGATGCCCATAAAACTAATTCTTCAGAAAAACGTGACAGATGAGTCATCAATAAAGCCGCATTGGATGTTAACTCTATGGCAAAATCCCGATCACTGACTGCATCTAATGAGTTTTCACAAACACCATCAAAGCCTAATAGCTGAGCCGTATAAGGACGATCAATCGGATACGTTGTGCCAGCAAGAGCAGCAGCACCTAAAGGCATCACATTCATACGCTTGCGACAATCAATAAAACGGCTGCGATCACGCTCCAGATTTTCAAACCATGCCAACATATGATGCCCAAAAGTGACTGGCTGTGCCGTTTGCAGATGAGTAAAACCGGGCATAATAGTATCGGCTTCATTTTCTGCCAAATTAATTAACGCACTTTGCAGGCGTTTAAGCTCATTAAGCACCAGCTCAATTTCATCACGTAAATAAAGGCGAATATCGGTGGCAACCTGATCATTTCGAGAGCGCCCTGTATGCAGTTTTTTACCTGTTATACCAATCAAATCAGTCAATGCCGCTTCAATGTTCATATGCACATCTTCAAGCTTGATAGACCAGCTGAACTCCCCGGAGTCAATTTTTTGCTTTATTTGTCCCAGACCATCAATAATCTGCTGACATTCATTTTCTGTGAGCACGCCAATATGTGCAAGCATTTTTGCATGCGCAACAGAACCTGTAATGTCTTGTTGATACATACGCTGATCAAACGTGACCGATGCCGTAAATGCTTCCACGAAGGCATCTGTCGGTTCAGTAAAACGACCATTCCAGGGTTTTTCAGCTTGCTGTGTCTTGGTCGATGGTTTCTTTGCAGTATCAGACATAGTGATTTATTGATCCATTAGGTGCATTTTAAAAGTCGCTATTATAAACTGAAATCTGTGAAAATAATCAGTAAATCATTAATTTATGCATCTTTTCACAGATTTTTTTATTGAGTACATTAAGCTGACAATCTATTGTTGAATAAAATCGATCATTTACAAAGTTGAAAATCACCATTGAAGAGTTTTCCTGAATTAAAAAATAGCAGTTCAACCAGAATTAACAGCGAACAAAATTCCTTGTTTTTACCTGATTTTTGTTCCCTGAGAATGGTTTTTAGCGTCGTTATTATTGGAGAATTGCTTGCCTTTATTCTCACGTTAGCGCCATTAAACATGGCATCGCAACGATGGAATAATTTGGCCCTGATTTCTCTTTTTATTCAATGGAATGGCTTAATGTGCAGTGCTGTGTTGTGTTTGTTACGCCCTTTTATTAAAAATTATTCTCAACAGTTTATCGCCATCAGCAGCTATCTGAGTATATTATTTATACTTGCTCTGCTCAGTGAGCTGACCTTTTATATTATGCAGCAATACGCGATTACTGACATCATCTCAGCAACATCTCATTGGGAGTTTTTAACGCATAATCTGTTAATTGGCGGCATTATCAGCGCATTAGCATTACGTTATTTTTATATCCAGCATCAATGGCGGCTAAAAATTGAGGCTGAAAGTTGTACCAAATTACAATTATTACAAGCAAGAATTCGCCCCCATTTTCTTTTTAACAGCATGAATAGTATCGCCAGCCTGACGCGTACCCGCCCCGACGTGGCAGAACGCATCACTGAAGATTTAGCTGAGTTGTTTCGCATGATATTAAGAGATAATCATGAGCTTATCACCTGGTCCAAAGAAAAAGAACTGAGTCAGCGTTATATTGATATTGAACAGCAACGTCTGGGTGAACGACTCAAGATTCAATGGCACACAGATACCATCCCTGATAACGCACTCATTCCTGCCTTACTCATTCAGCCATTGCTTGAAAATGCTATTTTTCATGGTATCGAACCTGAAATTAATGGCGGCAGTATTACCGTCTCTGGTGAGTTTGATTCTACGAAACTTAAAATAAGCATTCAAAATACCAATAGTAAAAATCTTGTTCATCGACAGGGAAACAAAATGGCTCTGAGCAATATCCGGGAAAGACTGCACACTCACTTCCCTGACAATGCATCGATCACCTGCCACGAAAAAGATGATATTTATTTTGCTATTGTAACCATGCCCTATCAACATAAACCAGACGAATAACCTTTTATGAAAATCCTTATCGTTGATGATGAACCTTTGGCAAGAGAACGCCTGACTCATTTACTCACAGAACTTAATCATGATTATCAATTAATTGAAGCAAGTAATGGACTTGAGGCCATTGATCAGGTGAACAATGAGGAACCAGACATTGTTTTAATGGATATTCGTATGCCCGGTATGAATGGTCTGGAAGCCACTTCGCATCTTATGAGCATTGACAACCCGCCTGCTATCATTTTTACCACGGCTTATGACGAATATGCATTACAGGCATTTGAGTCTCAGGCTGTTGATTATTTGCTTAAACCCATTCGAAAAGAACGACTTGAAAAGGCGTTGAACAGCTGTAGTAAACTGAATAAGCTTCAATTAGAACAACTGGGTCAGCAAAATCGTGAAATCAGCTATAGAACTCATATCAGCGCCCAGATTCGCAACAATCTATTCCTTATAGCAATCAAAGACATTTATTGTTTTTTAGCTGATCATAAATACGTTACGGTTAAATACAACAAAGAAGGTGCCCTTGCCGAAACTATTATCGAAGATACACTCAAGTCTTTGGAGGAAGAATTTGAAAATAGTTTCTTGCGCATTCACCGCAATGCGTTAATACGAAAAGACAACATAGAAGCATTGCAAAAACAAAGTGATGGTCGAGTGCTGCTAAAATTAAAAGATCTGCCTGAGGGATTAGAGGTCAGCCGGCGACACCTTTCCCGTGTACGAAAACTGATGAAAACTTAAAAATCATATTTTTTATTGACGTTTATTAATTGTATGTTTTTAGGGCAGCTTTTTTTGGGTCATCGCTAATGCTTTATCAATCTGATCATCCAGAGTCCCGCCAAATAAGGAGGGTGTGGTAATACCCATAATATTTTTTACCAGTACCTGGCCGTCACCATCAACAAAAACCATCGTTGGGAAAAGTCTGACTCCATAGCGTTCACTAAATTCATTAATAGAGATTTTTTTTCCTGAAAAATCCGTAATGGCTGCTGGCGAGACAACATGAACTTCACGGAGAATCACCTTATCAGTATAGTCACCCGAGATGATCATGGGGATTAAAAAATCTTCCTTAAGAAGCGTACAATAAGGACATTCATCTGTACCAAACATCATAAGAATGGGCAGATTAGCTGCTTTAGCCAGTTGAGCAGTCTCACGAATATCGGTAATTTGTTTTAATTTTGGTCTGTCAGAGTGACCAGAATGACCCGCAAATATAAAATTACTACAGATACTGAGAAACAAAAATGTGAAAATAAGCTTTATTAGCTGGATTTTATTCATGACAAAGAGCGTTCTTTTTATAATTATGATACATTTTAACTTTCTGGTAAGCCTTTAACCAAAAAAGTTTTTTATTACTTAAAAGTATGTAACTATTCAGCAAACCTCCAAATGGCGCATATTAAGCTGAATAGCTACAAAAGTATAAACGCAAAAATAGTATAATAGCGAGAATTTTGTCTGTATTTGCTACAATTTGAACCAGATGATCATAGGCATTATGAATGCAAACCGATTTATTAGCAGATATCCGTATTTTGGTCACTCGCCCGGCGCATCAGGCACAGCTGCTTTGTGATATGCTTAATGCACATGGCGGACAGGCAATTCGATTTCCGGTCATTAAAATCGAAGCAATTGCTCTATCAAAAAAAATGATAAAGACTATAGCTGATATCAATAAAATAGACTTTGCTATTTTTATCAGTCCCAATGCCGTTGAATATGGAATTGCACAGCTTCTTGCTCACGGCAAAATACCTGATACACTAAAGCTTGTCACTATTGGTAAAGCCAGTGCGCAAAAAATGAAACAGGTACTGGGCAGAATGCCGGATATTTATCCAACACAACAGTATAATAGTGAAGCATTACTGGCACTTGACAGTTTACAGCATCAGCGTGTTAACAATAAATCCGTCATTATTTTCAGAGGCCGTGGTGGTCGGGAATTACTGGCAGCCAGTCTGCTGCAACGTGGAGCCAAAGTAACTTATACTGAAGTCTATCAGCGTGTTAAACCAGAGCCTGAGCCATCTGGTTTAGAGATTATCTGGGGTGCTTCTAAACGACCTGACATCATAACCATAACCAGTAACGAAGGTCTGCACAATCTGGTTTCAATGCTCGAAGGAACACTAAGCGATGATAAGACTGAAAAACATTCATATCTTGAGTATTTACGGCAAACACCATTGGTTGTAGTAACTGATAAAATGCGCACAGAAGCTCAAACCCTGGGCTTTAAAAATACCATCATTGTGGCCGCCAGAGCAAGTAATGATGCTTTATTGGACAGTGTTCTTGAATGGGCTAAAATGAAACTAACAAACTCCTAGCTAACCAAATATAATTAAAAAAGAGATAAACTTATCCAGATGAAAATTTAAATGAAAAAAACAGGACTAAGCAAAAGTCCGAAGAAGCAGTTGAACAAGAAAATACTGATAACACAAAGACTGTAAAGTCATCTTCTGGTGTTGCCTCTGCTTTTATTTTTCTGGCCGTGGTGTTTTCATTATCCACCGGTGGGGCCGCTTTTCTTTTGTTTCAAAGTTTAGAAAAAACACGTACTGACTTTGCCTCAAAACTTGATAAAACCCGCGCTGATCTCTCCAATGTCTCCATTAAAGTCAATGGTGATATCACTGGTCAGTTAACGACTATCACTGACAAAATGGGGCGTATTACAGCAGATCAGCAACAGTTTCAACACCAGGTTTCAGGCCAGCAGCAAACAACTGAAGCCCTGTCAAAAAAGATGGAAATCAGCAATCAGCAGATGCTGCAGTCTATCGAAGTCTTATTTAAACAAAAAGGCCGTGAACGCATAGGCTGGGTTTTGGCTGAAGTCGAATATCTGTTGTTAATCGCAAATCACAGCCTGCAGCTGCAGCACGATGCACCAACAGCAATTACCGCTTTGGAAGCAGCTGATTCACGTCTGCTGGATACAGGTGATCCCGGTACCATTGAAAGCAGAACTCAAATTCGTGATGAAATACAACAATTAAAAGTATTGCAGCAGCCTGATGTCGTTGGCATGGCCGCACGTCTGGCCAGCGTGATTAAGATGATGCCGTTACTACCGATTAAATATGCACAGGTTAATACCAAAAAGAAGATTGCAGATTTAATTGATAAAAAAGCCTCACATGATACTGCTGATCTGGAACAAGCAGGCAAAGACTTTTTGCATGAACTCAGAGGTCTGGTAGTTTTTCGTAAACTGCAGGAAACCCCCAAAGCACTGATGACGCCTGAGCAGCAATTCTTTTTGCAGCAAAACTTACAACTTAAATTAGAAACCGCTCGTCGCTCATTATTATTAGGACAACAAACACTCTTTCTTGAAAGCCTTAATGAAGCGGTTCAATGGCTGCAGGAATTTTTTGATTTAGAAAATTCTCACGTTAAACAAATAATAGAAGAATTACAAAATCTACAGAAAATGACCATTAACAGCACAATGCCTGATATTTCTACTTCTATAAAAGTATTACGCTCTTATCAGAAAGAGCTTGAAAAACAGCAAGAGGTCGAAAAATGATC
>JAHXIM010000468.1 GCA_025655635.1 gamma proteobacterium symbiont of Lucinoma myriamae
TCTACCAATGATTATTGGTCACCAGTAGATTACGAAGAGATGCAAAAAGTTGTGTAATTGAGTGTCCTGAAAAGTGTTGACAGATCAATATATCGCAGCTAGTTCATTTATCAACACCAGTATTATTAAGTCTTTTGGTGGTTGGGATGAAACAGACAAGTCAACTTGGGAAGATTGGGCCTTTTACAGTAAGCTTGCTTGGAGTGGTTATGAATTTTCTTTAATGCCTACTATTGGATATTTTTATAGAAATACTCCTAATAGTATGTCCAAAACTTATAATAATTTTTTTGGACGTAGAAGAATTATTCGTAATATTCCTAGTCTTTCAAAGTTAGATGCAAATATTGTAATAAGTTTGATGAATAATAAAGAAAAGATTCTTAAAGAAAAAACTGACCAAGTAAATAAGCAAACCATGCGGATTAAAAAACAAGAAAAAATTATTGAAGAAAATAATAAAATGAGTATTAAACATGAAAATATTAAAAAAGCTCTTTTAGAAATAACTAAATTTTCAATAATTAAAAATCCGATAAAAAAATATAAAGCATATAAATCTATGCTTCAAATCTACCATAACCAAAAGAGGGATAATTATGAAAAATGACTTAATCTCTATTATCATTCCATTTTACAATCATGCTCAATATCTTGAAGAGACTGTGCAAAGTTTACTTGATCAAAGCTACCAAAATATATGAAAAAAGATGATTTAGTTTCTATTATTATTCCTTGCTACAATCAGGCCCAGTATCTTGAAGAAGCAGTAGAAAGCGTAGCTAATCAAACTTATTCAAATATTGAGATTATTATAGTTAATGATGGTAGCTCAGATAATACTGAAAGAGTAGCTATAGAACTACAAAAAAGGCATCCTGAAAAAATTCATCTTTTAACGCAAGAAAACAATGGGCTATCTGACGCAAGAAACAGGGGTATAAAAGAAGCTCAAGGTAACTATATTCTACCTTTGGACGCTGATGACAAGATTGATACTAAAATGATCAGTGAATGCATGGACTTGCTCAAAAAAAATAATGTTGATATTGTTTATACAGACGTTCAGTGTTTTGGATTAAACCAAGATATTCATCTTAAAAGTACTCAACATATGCTTTATGACAACCCTCCATCTCCATCCTCTCTGTTCCGGTATCAAGTATGGGAAACAACGGGTGGATTTAAAAAAAACATGTCTGGTGGCTATGAAGACTGGGAGTATTGGGTCAATGTTTTTAGTCATGGTTTTACATTCCACTACTATCATAAAGCACTTTTTTATTATCGGATAAAAAAAGAAAGCATGTATGTTTCGGTTAAACAAAAATCGGACTATCTTGCTGCCAAGGTCGTAGCCAATAATCAAGAAATGTATACACATGCTAAAGTCGAGAAAGCTATCGCGACTATCAAGAATTATGAAGTGCTATCTGATTTTTATTTCTACAGTGACAAAATCATTCAGGATGATGAAATGTTTCTCGGGCGTATAGGCGAAATGTTGAAAAGTGATTTTCATCCTCATCAAGTTATCGAAATTTCAAATCAAAGGATAGGCGTGTTTACGCTTGATACGCAAGAAACCATAGAAGATATTAATTCACTTTATGAATATATGAATATTGATATTTTATTTCTATATGCACCACTTAGATATGAGATAAAGGGACTCCATGCTTGTCAATTTTCATGGAAAAACAATATAGGCCTGGTAAAAGCTGAAGGTTCAATATTTCCGTTTGACCTAAGAACAAAAAAGGAAAAACCCGTTTTACAAACAACCGCATGTAAACGTCTACAAGATTATACAGATTACCTTCAAGATGATCTGGAAAAGAGAAGGGAATGGTTAAAACATCTTAATAAGATGCTTGATAAAGATGAACAATTCAAACTACTAGAAGAGAAAGATGCAATTATTAAAGAACGTGGAAACCTTTATGATGTACTGAAACAGAAAGATGAAGAATTAAAAAGACGGCAGCGCCTTATCACAGAGAAAGACGCTATCATTTATGAAATGACAAATAGATGGAAGTATCTGGATGGTATTGTGACGTTATTGCAGAAGCTATGGAGAAAAATAACATGAATAATATTCTTGTTTTTTCTCCAACACCGTCTCATCCGCAAAGTGCGGGTAATCGTGTGCGTATTTATAACCTTGCAAAGCATTTGCAACAAATGGGAAATAATATCCATTTTGTCTATTTCACGCAAGAAGGTTTGGATGCAGAACAAGAAAGTCAAATGTCAGATGAATGGGATTCTTTGAGCGTCATAAAAAAAGAAATAGATTATAAGTCGTCGACACCATCTCATTATTTAATTGATGACTGGTATCAAGAAAACATTGGCCCCATTGTTGTAAAAAAATGTAAAGAATTTCACATTGATATTGTCTTAATGAATTATATTTTTCAGTCAAAATTATTAGAGTGTATACCAAACAATATTGTAAAAATAATTGATACCCATGACCGTTTTTCTGATCGGCATAAAATGCTTCAGAAGAATGGTGTTGAACCTGACTTTTTTTATACAGTGAAAGATGAAGAAGCTAAAGCTTTTGAACGTGCGGATATTATATTGGCAATACAAGATAACGAAGCTGATTTTTTTCGAACATTAACAGATAAAAGGGTTGAAGTTGTTGGCCATATAGAAAAAAAACGTTTTCTTGATAAAAAATATTTTTCATTAAAAAAAATTGGTTTTATCGGTAGCAGAAATAGTACGAATCTACACTCTATTTCAAAGTTTATTGATAAGTTTACTGATTATATTGATGCGAAAAAATTAAATATACAGCTATTGATAGCCGGTTCAATATGTACAAAAATAGAATCAAGGCATAGAGCAATTAAATTGTTGGGATTTGTAGATGAGCTAGAAGGCTTTTATAGATCTGTTGATTTGATCATTAACCCATTGATCTTAGGAACCGGACTAAAGATAAAGTCTATTGAAGCGTTGTCCTATGGTGTTCCTATTGTATCAACAGATATAGGATTTGAGGGCATTTCAAGCAGTTCTCCTTTTCATATGGCTGAAAATATCGATGACTTAATACAATGCATAGATGAGATTTATACCGATTCCGGAACTTTGAAAAATCTTGCCGCAACAAGTAAGATGATTTTTGATGAAAGTAGTGGAAATTTGGATGAGACATTAAAAAATACCTTCAAAACCAAAAAGGATTTACCAAATGTATTGTTTATAACACACATCAATTTTTGGGAGAGAGATTTAGGTAGTCGCATGCGTTTGTACCACCTCTTAAACTATTTAAAAGCATATGTGAATGTTATTATTGTTTACACTGAAAAAAAGCGTGAACACGATAAAAAAAAATTACAAAAAATTGGTTATGAGGGACAAGTTGTCTTTCTTGATGAGGTGAAGTTTTCAGCTATTGACAAAGAAAAGATTAATGGGTTTTTAATAAAACACTCTGTGTTGCGAAATATTTATAATGCATCTTTATATAGTAAATTTCAAACATTTATCAATCAACATAAATTTGATAGTGTTGTTATAGAATATATACAGTTTTCTTATTTTTTACCATTATTTGAAGAGGCTAATTGCTTCTTAGATACTCATGATATCATGAATATACGAAATAAAGTCTTTAAAGAAAACAATCAAAAACACTGGATTGACATTTCGGAGGATGAAGAATTTTTTATCTTTAAAGAATTTGATAAAGTCATGTGTATTCAGAAAAATGAGCATGAGTATCTTTTGAGACATGGACTTAACTCAATGCTGGTTCCGTATTCATTTGCAACTGTGAAGACAAATAAACTAAACGATATAAATAGTTTAGTCTTTATCGGGGGGAATAATTTGGCTAATGCTACGGCAATAAATTGGTTTATTGACAATGTATGGCCTCTTTTTAGCCAAAGCGGCTTAACTCTAGAAGTGTATGGGACTGTGTCCCAAGCAGTTTTAGGTAATTATTATGAGCTGCAAAAAAATAATATATATCTTAAAGGTAAAATAGATGACCTTCGTTTACTCTATAGTGAGAGGAGTAATATATTTATTAACCCTGTTCAGCTTGGCGGAGGTCTTAAAATCAAGAATGTTGAAGCATTGGCTAATGGATTGCCGTTAATCACAACTTCTGAAGGCGCTAATGGATTGGAAGATGGTATCAATAGTGCGTACTTATTAGCTAATACAATTGATGAGTGGATAGATGCTATAATTGCATTGATAATTTCGAAGGTTTTAAGAAAAAATCTTTCAGAGAATGCATTGCAATATGCACAAAATAACTTTAGTGAAAAAGCATGCTATGCTGAGCTTATAGAAAATTTATTAAAAGGGAATAAATGAGTATTGATAAAATCATTATTACAGGTGATATGTTGAGACCATCCGTTGATGGTAGTGGGCCTAATCAAAAACCCAATATTGACTGGATATATCATCTATTAAAGTTTCCTTTAGTTCAGAGCACTTCAACCCAAATAGAAGTACTTAACTGGGGATACAATAGAGGTGCTTTTGATAGTAAAAAAATTTATGCTTTAAATAATCATAAAAGTATGCCAGATGATTGGATTGAACTTTATAATAGTGACAAGTTTTCAGCGGAATCTTTAAAATATATTAAAGAGTATTTTGATAATGCATTTGTCATTGGTTTTGAATTACCTGAAATACTTATGAAAATGTTTGTTGAACTTAATATTAATTATATTGATATTATCATTCATCCAGTGCGTTATCTTGATGACATATTTTTCGGCATGCGAACAAATAATAATAAGATATTCCAAAAAATCAAATCATATCAGCTTCATTCTCAAGTTTTTTCTATTTATGCTGGTCTTCATACTGCTTCGATTAGTAGAATGTCAAAAAAAATTCGTTTGCAAAAAGGATCGGCACTGTTTACCGGACAGGTAGAGGTCGATAAATCCTTGATTAAAGATGGAAAGATACTTTCTTTACTGGATTTCAAAAATGAATTTTCTGAGGTAGCTCAGCGTTATAAGAAGGTATATTTTAAAAAACATCCTTATGCTGAAAGCAGCCATAAAGTTGATTCCTTTCTTCGAAGCTTTAAAAATGTTGAGTTTGTAGATGAAAACTTCTACTATCTCCTCGGACAGGAAGAGATCGAAGCTGTTTATAGCATCAGTTCAAGTACTGTCCTGGAAGCAAAATATTGGGGAAAAGAATCCACATATTTTTATAAAAGCCCTTTTAACTTGCAGCATGAAGCTGATTTTGACAGCACGGTTTATATTCCTGTTTATGAACAGTTTCTTTTACCTGCTTTTTGGTCTGATATTCTTTCTAGCGTAGTGGAAACTAAGAAAATGCCTCAGTTTGAACTGCCGGTAAAACCTAATAGAATACGTAATTCATTACAGAGTTATTGGGGGTATAATTTTCTAGATGTTGATGTTATGTTGAAAAATGCTGAGAGTATAAATAACCTGTCGATAAATTGTGATACAGATATGTCAGTTACATCTATACTGGAATATTTAAAACCTGAAATTAGAAAGAAAAGAAAAGAACTTGAAGGTAATGATCGTGTCTTGTTACATAGCACAAATAAAACTTCATCATTTCAAAGATTTAAAAAATTATCTTGGATAGGAATAAAGCAACGCATAAAATATCTTCCCTATGTCGGACCAGGCTTATTGTACATAAAGCATAAAATACTAAAATAGGATATGTGAAAATGCAAGAGAGAATTTTAATTATCGCGGAGGTCTGTGGCGGTGAAAAAGAAACACATTTGACATGGCTTTTTCATTTGCTCCAAATCCAATTAAAAAGTTGTTTGGATGATGTGGATATTATTTATGGGTCTTTTGATAAAGTTTCTTTGCATGGATTAGGCCTTATTATAGGTTTTGAATTTTCTGCTAAAGAAAAAGTTGAAATTGAGAAAAACAAAATAAACTATTTAGATCTGCGCATACACCCTGTCCGTTTTATGGACGATGTCTTTTTCTCTTTTGATACCAATTCAGATGCAATTTGGACTAAACTTCAACAATACAAAGTCGATGACAGGTTGTGTCGGTTACAGGCTAGTATGGTTAAGGCAACAGTTGTCAAAATAAAAAAAGATCATATTGTAGTTCCTAATAGTCTGTTATTGATAGGGCAAACAGAAGCTGATATGGTGGTATTTGACGGGGAAAAATATCTTTCACTGTTAGATCGTATTGATGAGATCAAAAAAATTGCTGCTGATTATGAACATGTCTATTTTAAAGCGCATCCTTATGCTAAAAACAACCGTTATATTCTGCGCGAACTTCGTAAGGAACTTGGTGAAGTACAAAGCACGCATGATAACATTTACCATCTGCTGGCCAATGATGGCATAAGGCACGTTGCTGCGCTAAATTCAAGTGTGCTGTATGAAGCATTATATTTTAATAAAGAAACGACCTTTCTCTTCAAACCAACTTTCACTGATAAGCAGATTTCCATTTATGGAGATTATTTCAATGGAGATTTTTGGAGTGATATACTTTCTCCTGTTTTTTTGACGATTCCTTCATCTTTGGCGTTGCCATTCCAGGCCAGTCGACTTCGTAAAGCAGTTAACGATTTTTGGGGATATAATGAAATTGCTGATGAAATCGTTCTTATGGACATCATTAAAAGCAGGGTTAAGCGTCTGTTGTCACGCTATATTAGATGAAAATTGCTTTTGCTCTGTCTTAATTTGATAGTAAAATAATGTGGCTCTTCTCCGCTCTGATGAGTGAGAAAAGATGCTAATACTCACGAAACCTGTTGAAATATAAAGCTTCTGACAGTTTTATAAGCAATAGGTAATATGAGTATCAACATCTCTCCCACTATTTTGGGACTGAGCGGCCAGAGAGTCAATGAAATAACACTAAATAAGCACCATAAAGCAGTGCATATTTTATGTAAAAGGGATAAACGCAGAAACCCAATTGATCCATTAACGGGGCAAAAGGGAACAATAAATCGTTTTGTCAAAAGACAGGTTCGTGATGTCCCATTTATGGGCTATCCCTGTTATCTGGAAATAGAATTAGCTCAGGTCTTTATCAGTAAAAATGAACGCCGGATTGAGCGTATACGTCAAAACTTCCCACGTTGACGGATCATGCCACTTTATTTAAGGGCTGAATTTTTTCAGTTAAATTCCATGGCATAAATTGA
>JAHXIM010000215.1 GCA_025655635.1 gamma proteobacterium symbiont of Lucinoma myriamae
CAACAATCAGAATTGATGAGAGTGAAATGAAAACGCTCTGTACTATTTAATTGAAAACAATTTGAGTTCTTATCCAGATCTCAGGTTAACTTAAGGCATTATTCAATGGAGCAAGCAGGGCAATCAGAACTTTTTCAACAAATTCCAGTTCGTCTGGATTAAAACGAGTGCGACGTATTAATGAGATTTCACCTAAACTTTTTTTTTGTAATACCAGATTATAGGAAAGCAAATGACGGCCTTTCGAGTTAACTGAGTGGGTATTGTGTGGTGAATGGTATATCACATCATCTAAATTTAAAATGGGAACAATATCCAGTTTGAATAAGGTTATTAAATGATCTAAATCTAAAGTTGAATGCAGTTTATTAGCTAATTCCAATAGAGACTGTTTATCTGCATTGAGATTATCAATTGTTTTGTTAATTCTATTGTCTTGAAAATTCATTCCAAGTGCGTTTGAACCTTTTACAATAGATAATGTTGGAGTAACCATTTTACTTCACCCTATAAAGAATTTAGTTTATAGTATGCTTATTACGCGCCAACAATGAATTAAATTTAATAATAATATAAATAACAATAGCTTAAATCATTTTTTATCTTTTTTTTAATGAGGTGACTGATTATTGACGCTGGATTGAGGAAGCTGTTTGCCTCTGTTTATATTATAAATATCGAATATCTTGTTCATTTTTTTATTCTTTCTGCTTATAAATTCTGAGGGTAGTGTTTTATGAAAAAACTAATCTTTATTTATCTCATGCTTATGATTGCTGCTAATGTATTTTCAGCCAGTGAGGGTGCTTTGGATCAGGGAATGATCAATCCGGGCTATTATGAAAAGCCTGATTGGTTTAAAGATTCATTTTTAGAACTGACAGCTGATCTGGACGATGCAAATGAACAGGGTAGGCAGCTTATTTTATATTTTCATCAGGATGGTTGCCCTTATTGCAAGAAATTATTGGATGACAACTTTACTCGTAAAGATATTGTCAGCAAGATGAGTCAGAAGTTTGATTTGTTAGAAATTAATATGTGGGGTGATAAAACTGTGACCTTGCTGTCAGGAAAAGAGGTGTCAGAAAAAGAATTTGCCAGACAGATGAGGATTATATTCACACCGACTCTGATTATACTTGATGAGAAAGGGAAGGAGCAATTTAGAATGAATGGCTACTATGCTCCAGATAAATTTTCTGCAGCATTAGACTATGTTTTGCTCAAGACGGAAGAAAAAGTCTCTTTTAATGACTTTTATCGTCAACAGCAGAAACAAACACAAATACAGCCTAAATCTAAATTACATACAGAGGCATTTATTAATCAGACTAATGATCTGTCCAGTTTAATTAAAGAGAGCAAAAAGCCTGTTATGATTTTGTTTGAACAAGCAGACTGTTCAGAATGTGATGAGCTTCATGGTGATATTTTTAGACGCCTTCCAGTTTATAAACAGCTTCAGCAATTTTCTGTGGCTCAGATAAATATTAATTCAAATACTAAAATTATCACCCCTGATGGCCAGACTATGACACAAAAGCAATTTGCAGATAGCTTAAATATTCAATATACGCCATCAATCTTTTTTTATGGTAATGATGCCAAGTACTCAAAGAAACGTTTAATGTTTCGTTCTGAAGGTTATTTGAAAGGCTTTCATATACAAGCATTATTAGACTATATAAGCAGTGGTGCTTATCTCTACGAAACTGAGTTTCAACGCTTTGTACAACGTCGGGCAGATAAAATGCGAGAAGAAGGAATAACAGTAGAGTTGTGGGATTGATTCACATACTTTTTATAATAATATAAAGTGCACCGTTCCCCCCATCCTTTGGTTGGGCAGAAGAAAAGGCTAATATTTCGGGGTGTTGTCTTAACCAGCTATTGACTTTATTTTTTAATACCGGCTTTTGTGCACTCGAGCGATACCCCTTACCATGAACTAACCGAATGCAGCGTATTTGCTGTTTTTGAGCAAAATTAATAAATTCTAATAAGGTTTCACGTGCCTCATCAATGCTTAAACCATGTAAATCTAAGTGATCATCAATGATGATTTTTCCCTGCCTTAACTGCTTCTGTGTTTTTAGCTGTAAGCCGGGACGGGCAAAAAAAATAAATTCTTCTCCCGATACTTCAGTGTTTTGCCATTCATCTGAGATATGAGCATGAGAAGCACCATCTTCATAATGATTTTTATCTTTAAATGGACGAGTGTTTTTCGGGTTGGCATATAAATCAATACGATCATTTTTTATAGGTTTTACACCTTTAATCGCTTCCTGAAAACTGGAAAAACCCTGTTCTGTTTGCTTTTTAGTCATTGAGTTATAGTAAAGTCAGTAAAATAGATAAAAAATGTCTGCAAATATATGAAAACTGTAATTTTTTAAGTATTATCTCATGTGGATTGAGGAAACAAAATTTTAACCTGAGTCTTTTTCATGTGAGGTGTATCTACAGTGCTATCATCTTATACAGTCTAATCACTAAGGAAAAAGAATTTACATGCATATTCTTGTCAGTAATGATGATGGTTACTTAGCTGAAGGGCTTCATAGCCTTGTTGAACACCTGAGTCAAATTGCTCGTGTTACCGTTGTTGCACCTCAACATGATCGAAGTGGTGCTAGTAATTCATTGACTCTTGATCGTCCTTTATTACCGGAAACAGCAGATAATGGCTTTATTGCCATTAATGGTACGCCTACCGATTGTGTTCATATTGCGATTACGGCATTATTAAAGGATGATCCACCTGATATTGTTGTTTCCGGCATTAATCGCGGGCCTAATATGGGGGATGACATTCTATATTCCGGAACGGTAGCTGCGGCAACAGAAGGACGTTTTCTGGGATTACCTGCAATTGCTGTTTCTCTTGGCAGTTTTGAGGGGAAATATTTTCCTACAGCGGCAAAAGTTATTGTTAAAATCATCCAAAAATTGCAAACAGATCCTTTGACGGCTGATACAATTCTCAATATTAATGTGCCGGATATTGAATATGACAAACTTGAATCGTTTAAGATCACTCGTTTGGGAAAAAGACATAAAGCAGAGCCTGCAGTGGAGGCTATTGATCCGCGCAACCGAAAAGTATATTGGTTAGGGCCTGTTGGTGACGAAGCCGATGCAGGGCCTGGAACAGATTTTTTCGCACTGAGTCAAAATCAGGTGTCTATTACCCCGATTAAAATTGATTTGACAAACCATGATTTACTTAATTCTTTGAAACAATGGTTAAAAACCTTATAATGAATAAACAATTTATGGAACAACTTATTGAACATAAGGCGATTAGTCTATGAGTCTCTCTATACAAGGTGTAGGGATGACCTCACAACGAACCAGAGACCGCTTAATTCATATTCTCAAAGAGCAAAATATTCACAATAAAGATGTCCTGAATGCAATAGCATCAGTGCCCAGACACCTGTTTATTGATGAAGCGTTGTCTAGCAGAGCCTATGAAAATATCTCACTACCCATTGGTCATGGTCAGACAATATCGCAACCTTATATGGTGGCACGTATGACAGAGCTTCTATTAGAAGGTGATTCTGTCAAGCGAGTACTTGAAGTAGGTACTGGTTCAGGGTATCAAACGGCAATTTTATCAAAGTTAGTATTTAGTGTGTTTAGTGTCGAACGGATAAAGCCTTTGCTGGATAATGCCAAAGAAAAATTTCGACAACTCAGATTAAATAATGTCTTGACCCAGTATAGTGACGGTGGGTGGGGGTGGCCCCAAAAAGCACCTTTTGATGCAATCATTGTGACCGCAGCTCCAGAAACATTACCGACCTCCTTACTGGAACAATTAGTTGATGGTGGTAAATTGATCATTCCAATGGGAAGAAAAGGTGAACAGGAATTGTTGATTTTTTACAGGGCGGGTAATAAGTTTCATAAAAAAACCTTGGAAAAAGTAAGTTTCGTACCTCTTCTCAAGGGAAAAATCTCATAATAATGTTTATTTTAAATTAAAGGTACATCTATCAAAATGAAATTATTTTCAAAGTTATATGATAAAGTCATGAAATGGTCCCGTCATCCGCATGCAGAACGCTATTTGGCAGGTTTAAGTTTTGCAGAATCTTCTTTTTTTCCAATTCCTCCAGATGTCATGTTGGCACCGATGTCACTTGCACAAACTGATAAAGCGTTTCGGTTTGCTTTAATCGCGACGGCTGCTTCAGTTCTGGGTGGAATTTCAGGATATGCTATCGGAACCTGGTTTTTTGATTTAATTCAACCACTTGTATCAAATGGGGGTCGTTGGGAACATCATTATCTATTGGCCAAAGAATGGTTCTCAGAATGGGGTTTCTGGGCTATTTTTATTGCTGGTTTTTCACCGATTCCCTACAAGGTTTTTACCATTACTGCCGGTACAATCGGCATGTTATTTGTTCCTTTTTTTATGGCTTCTGTGATTGGCCGAGGGGCACGCTTTTTCTTAGTGGCGTCATTGATGAAATGGGGTGGTAAAGAAATGGAACTGAAATTAAAGAAATATATCGATATTTTGGGGTGGTTTGTCATAATTCTTGGGGTAATTGCTTATATTATTTATAAAATATAAGGGTATGATGGCCTGTAAGCGATTAAAAAATAAGATGAATTTTGACATTTCTGACATTTTTAAGATTATGAGCCTGCTCTTCGCGGAGCAAAAAATCAAATCAAAAAATGTTTTTAGTGAAAAAGGGGTCGTCAGCCCGCTTTTGATACTGCTTGTTACTGTGTTTTTTATAACAGGCTGTAGTGCCACTTATGCGCCTGTAGAACACCGAAATGCGGCTTCTTATGGAGCTAAAAAATATGTTGGTAAAACACCGATATATCATAGAGTGAAGAAGGGAGATACGCTTTATTCTATCGCCTGGATGTATGGCCAGGATTATAAAAGTATTGCTTACAGAAATAATATTAAAGCACCTTATCGGATCTTTGTGGGAGATAAGCTTCGTTTAACGACGCAACGTTCAAGCACAGTTAAATCCAATCAGGCTAAAACAAGCAGTAAATCGAATAATAGTAAAAAAAGTTCATATAAAAAGAGAACACCGTCTAAGTATTCAAAACAAGTGACTGTTAAGCGTTCTGCGGCTAAAAGTACAGGCAGTCAGAAAAAGATAAAGACAAAAAAGAGTACAAAAAACACAGCATATTCTGGATCTAAGCGACTTGTCTGGAATTGGCCAGTGAAAGGAAAAGTGATTCAACGCTATTTACCAAAAAATGGTAAAAAAGGTATTGATATCAGCGCAGCAAAAGGGACTTTAATAAAATCTGCTGAAGCAGGTAAAGTAGTTTATAGCGGGCAAGGTCTTGTTGGTTATGGGCGATTAATCATTATTAAACATAATGATACTTTTTTAAGTGCTTATGCATACAACCAAAATTTATTGGTTAATGAGGGGCAATTAGTAAAAAAAGGGCAAAATATCGCTCGGCTTGGGCGCTCGGGAACAGATCGGTATAAATTACATTTTGAAATACGTAAAAATGGTAAACCAGTTAATCCAATGAGCTATCTGCCACACTAGTTTCCATTTGTATATAGTTTTAAATGATTTTTATTTTGGTGCCGGATATCAAACAATAGTCAGGAAAAGATAAGCATTAATAATTTTTGATAATTATTATATTAACTGTATTAATGTTGTTTGATGAGATGACCATGAAAGTGTTATAGTGAACTTAGATTTTAATCATAGTTATTAATCATAGTGTAGCTAAGCGTGGTGATTCTTATGTCTGGTTATTACAAATTAATTTTCATCAGAGCTAAAAATTCAGCTTAGTGCTTTTTAATTCTGTTCATCAGATTATTAATCTAAGTAAGTAGCAGTACCAAAACTATAAGGATGGTTTTAATGGAATCTATGGAATCTAAAGATCAAGATCTGGATATGATGAGTTCAGTATCGTCAGATGCAGTAATGGACATATTTGACACAGACAATGATATTTCAGGTGATGATAAGAATGTTTCTCTTATCAATCAAAGCAGAAAAACAAGGAAATCACCTTGCAAGCAAACAAACTCCAAATCTGCAACTTCTAAAGCAAACACGAAAAACAAAACTAAAACACCGAAAATAAATATGGATGCTTCAAGTGAAAAGTCACAACGTAGGAATTCAATATTAAAAGGTGATATGGATGCAACCCGTCTTTATTTGAATGAGATTGGCTTCGCAACTCTGCTTACCGCTGAAGAAGAAGTAAAATATTCCAGAATGGCTCAACAGGGTATTGAAGAAGGTCGAAAACGAATGATTGAGTGCAATCTTCGTTTAGTAGTAAAAATTGCTCGTCGTTATCTTAATCGTGGTTTGCCTCTACTTGATTTGATTGAGGAAGGTAACCTGGGACTTATTCGCGCAGTTGAGAAATTTGACCCAGAACGTGGTTTTCGTTTTTCAACCTATGCGACCTGGTGGATACGTCAAACCATTGAACGGGGCTTAATGAATCAAACTCGTACCATTCGTCTCCCTATCCATGTTGTAAAAGAAATTAATATCTACCTTAGAGCAGCCAGGGAACTTACTCAGGCTTTGGATCATGAGCCTAGTCCCGAAGAAATTGCAGATTTACTTGATAGACCGGTTAAAGATGTGCAAAAAATGTTCAAATTAAATGAACGTATTTCATCCATCGACGTACCTATGGGACCTGATGCCGATCGCCCTTTGTTAGATGCTATACCTGATGAGGCTAATCCAGAACCTTTTGCCTTTCTGCAAGATGAAAATATGAGAGATAATCTGGATAAATGGATGATGCAGCTTAATGATAAACAAAGAGAAGTCGTTGATCGTCGTTTTGGTCTACATGGCTATGATACTGCAACTCTGGAAGAAGTGGGCAATGAAATTGGTGTAACCCGTGAAAGAGTCAGACAAATTCAGCTGGAAGCCCTGAAGCGATTAAGAGAAATTCTTGAAAATGAAGGTTATACAGGTGAAGCACTACTGAATCAATAAATTCAAATTATTTTCTGTTTTATCAAAGCACCTTTCTGCGGATAGGTGCTTTTTTTTGGCTTATTTTTTGCATCTACTTAGTCGACCCTGAAAAAAATATTATCTATTTGAAATGTAAGGAATTATCCCTATTTTTGAGTGACCAGATCGACCAGAAATGTTATAATAAGTGCAGA
>JAHXIM010000160.1 GCA_025655635.1 gamma proteobacterium symbiont of Lucinoma myriamae
TTTTTTTATTTTTTTAATGAAAATAATGACTTATTAGTGGGCACAGCAGGGTGTTTCTGATCAGATTTCAGTGCTTTGGATTCTTTTTTCTTCTGTTTATCATCTTTATTTTTTGATGATTTTAACCTGCCCATGGTTCATTCCTAGCAATTACTTTAATAATTTATATTAAGTTTATAATAACTATAGAAAAAATTCTATAAAACAGTACTAATTAAAAATATATTTATGGATTTTAATTGAATGCCTGGTTGCCCCGGATAAACAAAGGTTCACTTGTAATGAGATGAAATAACCCCATACACATTACAAGCGTTTTAAATTTTTGGAAAAATTAAAGCGCTGCAATTTATTTTCCAAAATTAGAGATTTTTTTTTAGTTTTAGCTAAACTTGTATATATATGATTAAAATTACCAACTCAGATGATTGGCATGATGATGAATTAAATGATAACGATGTGGGTGATACATCGGTTGAAACAGCCAAACCAAAGCTGAAAAAACCCCGTATGTATCGTGTTATTATTAATAATGATGATTACACGCCTATGGAATTTGTAGTACATGTACTGGAAAATTTTTTTTCCATGGACCGTGCAAAAGCCACTCGAATTATGATGGATGTCCATAATAGCGGCAAGGGTATTTGTGGTTTGTTTACCAGAGATACAGCGGAAACCAAAACATTAGAAGTGAACAACTATTCTAAAAAACATAATCATCCACTGATGTGTTCAATGGAAGTTGAATAAAAGTATATAAGATAAGGAATAAGTATTGTGTTGAGTAAAGAACTTGAATTTACACTAAACCTTGCCTTTAAAGAAGCTCGGGAAAAACGTCATGAATTTATGACGGTTGAGCACTTATTACTGGCTTTATTGGATAATCCTGCAGCAGAAGAGGTGCTTAACGCCTGCTCAGTTGATTTAAATCAGCTGCGTAATGAATTACTTATTTTTCTTGATGAAACAACACCAGTGCTCTCTGAAATCGATGAACGTGATACTCAACCGACTCTCGGTTTTCAACGGGTTTTACAGCGGGCTATTTTTCAGGCTCAATCTTCTGGAAAAAAAGAGGTTAATGGTGCCAATGTATTGGTGGCTATATTTAATGAACAAGAGTCACAGGCTGTTTATTTATTAAGTAAACAAGATGTTTCCCGTCTGGATATTGTCAGTTTTATTTCTCATGGGATTAGTAAAGTTGATGATGGCAATATTGGCACGGGAGAAGAAGAAAGCGGTACTGCAAGTGAAGCTCCTGAAACGGCCAATGCTAAGGCTGCAAAAAATCCACTTAATCTTTATGCCGTTAATCTCAATGAAAGGGCATTGGAAGGTAAAATTGATCCCTTAATTGGTCGTAAAGAAGAAGTGAATCGCACCATTCAGATTTTATGTCGTCGCAGGAAAAATAACCCGCTATTTGTTGGTGAAGCTGGTGTGGGTAAGACCGCACTGGCAGAAGGCCTGGCGAAGAAAATTATTGATGATGAAGTTCCTGAGATCCTTGAAGGCAATGTGATTTACTCTCTCGATATGGGTGCCTTGCTGGCGGGAACAAAATATCGAGGTGATTTTGAAAAACGTCTGAAAGCGGTGTTAAATCAATTGAAAAAAGAACCCAAATCTATTCTTTTTATTGATGAAATTCATACTATTATTGGTGCCGGTGCGGCTTCTGGCGGCGCAATGGATGCCTCTAATATGATAAAACCAGCACTATCGACCAGTGATTTACGCTGCATTGGTTCTACTACTTATCAGGAATACCGGGGTATTTTTGAAAAAGATCATGCGCTGGCTCGACGCTTTCAAAAAATTGATGTCTCAGAGCCTTCAGCCGAAGAAACCTATCGTATTCTTGAAGGGTTGCGCTCAAGATTTGAAGAGTATCATCATATAAAATACACCAAGCAGGCATTACGCAGTGCGGCTGAATTGTCAGATCGTTATATTAATGAACGTCATTTGCCTGATAAAGCCATTGATGTAATTGATGAAGCGGGTGCGAATCAACAACTTAATACACCCTCAAAACGTAAAAAAACCATAGGTGTTAAAGAAATTGAAGCAATTGTTGCTTCAATTGCACGAATTCCACTTAAGACTATTAGTACCAGTGATAAGAATTCACTGAAAAAACTAGCGCGTAATCTCAGACTGGTTATTCATGGTCAGGACAAGGCAATTGATACCTTGGATGATGCGATTAAAATGGCTCGGGCGGGTATTGGTCGTGATGATAAACCTATTGGCTCGTTCTTATTTTCCGGGCCTACGGGCGTAGGTAAAACAGAAGTATCGACGCAATTAGCCAAATTAATGGGTATTGAGCTGATCCGCTTTGATATGTCGGAATATATGGAGCGTCACACGGTCTCCAGGCTCATTGGCGCACCACCGGGCTATGTTGGCTATGATCAAGGTGGCTTATTGACCGAAGCGGTTAATAAGCATCCTCATGCGGTTTTATTATTAGATGAAATTGAGAAAGCGCACCCTGATGTGTTTAACCTCTTATTACAAGTTATGGATCATGGTACCTTAACGGATAATAATGGCCGTAAGGCTGATTTTCGTAATGTTATTTTAGTTATGACCACCAATATGGGTGCTGAAGCGATGTCTCGTTCATCTATTGGCTTCACATTACAAGATCATGCCTCTGATGGTATGGAAGCGATTAAGCGAGGTTTTACACCGGAGTTTCGCAACCGTCTTGATGCGGTGGTTCAGTTTGCATCATTATCCACAGAAGTTATGGAACAGGTGGTTGATAAGTTTATCTTTGAGCTTGAAAATCAATTAGCTGAAAAGAAGGTAGAACTCTATGTTGAGCCTGATGCTCGTAAATGGTTAGCTGAACATGGCTATGATAAAAAAATGGGTGCCCGTCCAATGGCTCGCCTTATTCAGGAAAGCATTAAAAAACCATTGGCTGAAGCCTTGTTGTTTGGTGAGTTGGAGCATGGTGGAAAAGTCATTGTATCTGAAGAGAATGGTGAGCTGAAATTTGACTTACAAAGTGAAATCAGCAAGATCGATAAGGTTCATTAAGCGCATCTATCACCCATAAAAAAGCCTGTATCATTATTGATACAGGCTTTTTTACATCAATTTTGTTCACACGTTAAGCAGCCAGCATAAGCAGAAAGAGTGCTGAAAATGCTATTTAAAAAATGTGTAGAAATGAACTATTATATTGTCAGCTATTATCGAGCGCTTATTTAGCGCGATAGGTAATGCGACCCTTGCTTAAATCGTAAGGTGTTAGCTGAACAGTGACTTTATCACCCGTAAGAATACGAATGTAATTTTTTCTCATTTTTCCTGAGATATGAGCGGTCACAATATGACCATTTTCGAGTTCAACGCGAAACATGGTATTTGGTAATGTGTCAACCACAGTACCATCCATTTCAATCCCTTCTTCTTTTGCCATAATTATTTACTAATGCGCTCTATAAGTGATTTAATTTAATCTGAAATTTACAAGGCGTAAATATTGCACGAATTAGAAAAAATTAGCAATAGTTAATGTGAATTTAGATAAAAAAAATAGGCTTAAGCTGTTTTGGAATGTTTCCAGGGAATTTGCACCCATGAGACATAAGGTTTTGAGTTTGCTTTGATAAGGACGATATCCATACCGATCAATTGAGCAAGGATCTCAATTTCAGGTTCAGATAGTTGCTCCTTGAGTAGTTCCAGTTGCGCGCTGGTCGAATAAAGCAGGTTTGGCCTGAAGCCATGGTGCTGCTCATATTGGGTTGTTAACTGGTTGATCACACTAAGCATTGATTTGCCTGAAATAGGTTACGATTAATTTCTTTATCGTCCTTAGCCAGAAAACCTTTAATAAATTTTAAAATAATAATTGAAAAATCATAAGCTTATATTGTTTTTTTTGCAAAATGGATTCTGTTACAACAACTTATTGTATCTAGTTAAAAAAAATATTAGGTGACATGATTTTTTATTTTTTAATCTTTAGCCACTGATGTGATCACAGAATTAAGTGTATCACTGGGGCACATGGAGCGTTCAGCGAGTGTTGCATCAGGGTGAAAATACCCTTTAAGTTCCACCGAATGACCTTGTACGGAATTAAGTTCAGCGAGAATGGTTTGTTCCTTATCGTTTAGCTCACGGGCTAAAGTTGAAAAATGCGCCTGTAGTTCAATGTTTTGAGATTGCTCTGCCAATTTTTGGGCCCAATATAAAGCCAGATAAAAATGGCTGCCTCTATTATCTAACTCACCGACCTGACGGGAAGGGGATTTGTTTGTTTCCAGAAATAGAGAAGTTGCCTGATCCAGTGTTTGTGCTAAAACTTGTGCCTTGTCATTGTTGTATGTATTGGCGATATGTTCCAGAGATACAGCCAGAGCGAGAAACTCACCTAATGAATCCCAGCGTAAATGATTTTCTTCCAAAAACTGTTGTACATGTTTGGGAGCAGAGCCACCAGCGCCGGTTTCAAATAAACCACCGCCATTCATCAAGGGTACAATAGACAGCATTTTAGCACTGGTGCCTAATTCAAGAATGGGGAATAAATCAGTTAAATAGTCCCGTAATACATTCCCGGTAACTGAAATACAATCCTTGCCTTCTTTAATATGCGCTAATGAAAAGTTGATAGCATCTGCTGGAGACATAATTCGAATATCTAAGCCAGAAGTGTCATATTGTTTAAGGTATTGTTTTACCTTAAGTATTAACTGCGCATCGTGAGCGCGCTGCTCATCAAGCCAGAATATAGTTGCTAATTGTGTTGCCTTTGCTCGATTGACTGCCAGCTTCACCCAATCCTGGACAGGGGCGTCTTTTACCTGACACATACGCCAGATGTCGCCTTGCTCAACGGATTGTTCCAGCAGGCAAATATCTTTTTCATCAAGGACGCGTACAGTGCCGTCAACGGGTATTTCAAATGTTTTATCATGAGAACCGTATTCTTCTGCCTTCTGAGCCATTAAGCCAATATTTTGCACGGTGCCCATTGTCACTGGATTAAAAGCACCATGTTTTTTGCAAAAATTAATGGTTTCCTGGTAGATGCCGGCATAACAGCGATCAGGGATAATCGCTTTAGTATCATGCAGCTTGCCATCTGCTGCCCACATTTTACCTGATGCGCGAATAGCTGCAGGCATGGATGCATCAATAATCACATCACTGGGAACATGCAGGTTAGTGATCCCCTGTTCGGAGTTAACCATAGCCAACTCTGGATGAGAGTCATAACAGGCTTGAATATCGTTCAGGATAGCTTTTTCCTGTGTTTCAGGCAGATTTTGTAGTTTGCTTAACAGATCACCCAGACCGTTATTGGCATTGATCCCCAGCTTCTCAAAAACAGCATGATGTTTGTTAAAGACATCTTGAAAATAAACGGAAACGACATGTCCGAAAATAATCGGATCAGATACTTTCATCATGGTGGCTTTAAGATGTACTGATAATAAAACATTGCTGGCTTTAGCGGCTTCAATTTGATCGGCCAGAAATGTACGTAAGGCTTTCTTATTCATGACTGCGCTGTCAATAATCTCACCTTCCAGAAAAGGTGAATAGTCCTTTAATAATAACTGACCATCTTCAGAAGTTAATTCAATTTTAAATTGCCCGGCTCTGTCCAGAGTGATGGAATTTTCACTGCCATAAAAATCCCCATGGTCCATACTGGCTACATGCGTTTTTGAATCTGCCTGCCACTCACCCATAGAATGGGGATTATTTTGGGCGTAACGTTTAACCGCTCCCGGGGCTCGGCGGTCTGAGTTGCCTTCTCGCAAAACCGGATTAACGGCACTGCCTTTTACTTTGTCATAACGGCTTTTGATTTTTTGTTCGGCTTCACTCGTTGCTGTTTCAGGATAATCAGGCAGCTTATAACCATGTATTTGTAATTCCTTGATTGCGGCCTTGAGTTGCGGCACAGAAGCACTGATATTGGGTAATTTGATAATATTCGTATCAGGTTCTTTTACCAGCTCACCCAGTTCAGATAATGCGTCAGATTCTTTTTGCCCATCAGTTAAATGATCTGGAAAACAGGCGAGAATACGTGCGGCAAGCGATATGTCTTTAGTTTCTATCTGAATACCGGCACTTTTGGTAAAAGCTTTGACAATTGGTAGAAATGAACATGTTGCTAATGCAGGAGCTTCATCAGTAAGTGTATAAATAATTTTAGGTTGAGATGAATTTGATGGCATTGGGTAAAGCTCCTGATTGTAATCATTTCTTAAAATGAGTTTAAAAATACGCATATTCCAGAATAAATAGGTATGAATATAGGAAAAATCCAGAGATAAAGGAAAAATAAATAAAGAGTTTACTGCTGACTATGGTAAAAAGTCCTAAATAATGAAGAAATGGCATCCCCTGGAAAACTTATAACGTACTCTGGGGAAACAAAAAACAATAGTTTAATGAAGAATCATGTCATTTGGCAATGTGTTGTTCAAAATGTACTATCATGCTAAATGACAATCTATTTTTAAGTTTTTGGATAATTAAATTGATATCAGGTTTTCTGCTCATTTTCTAATGCTTTTTTAGTAATTTCGTTATAAAGCGCCATTACTTTCATCATTAAAGCTTTTAACTCATCATCTGCTGTTTGAAGATAGCGTTCATTTTGTTTGGCATCTTTAACTATCTGTTCTAAAAATTGTATTTCAAAATCACCCAGTGTTTCACCTTGATCAACATCGTTCTTGATCTCCAGTAATCGCGGCAGGCGTTGATTCTCAAAGCGATCTAAAAGTGTAGCAAGCACTGCTTCATTTTTAATATCTTTTTTCATTATGGTTCCCCTTTAAGTTATTGGTTAAATATTACCATAAAAAAGTGAGGATAAAGTTTATTATAGAGCCCAAATTCAACGTCTTGAAAAAATAACGACTCTTAACTGCTACTTTGTCTATATTATCTGCTTATAATTGTTGTGAACATCTGTTAAAAGGATGAAATAAGGTTGATTTTATATGTCTAGCTGGACTGAAGCTGAATATTGATGGTCTTCGATGACAGGGCAAGAAAATCTGGCCAAAATCGCTTTTTTGAATCGGGTAGCCACAGGTTTCTCTCCTACAGCCCCCACACCACCCATCATGCGGGTCCGCAATGGGCGGTTCACTAACCGTAAT
>JAHXIM010000004.1 GCA_025655635.1 gamma proteobacterium symbiont of Lucinoma myriamae
TTCATTACGGTTAGTGAACCGCCCATTGCGGACCCGCATGATGGGTGGTGTGGGGGCTGTAGGAGAGAAACCTGTGGCTACCCGATTGATCGATTAACCGTTCATGAAACACGTTTTTTTCGTCACCAACCATCTCTGGATTTGCTGGAATCAGTAATATTGCCCAGATTGTTTGATGCTGAGCCAAACAGAAAACAGTTGCAGATTTGGAGTGCAGGTTGTTCAACAGGGGAAGAAGTTTATACTTTATGTATGCTGATAAACCAATTTTTAAAAGATTTATCCTATAATGATTGTTATCTGGCAGTAACCGGTATGGATATTAGTACTCCTGCACTGGTAACAGCAAGAAAAGCAATTTATGGTCAGAATAAAATACGTAATGTGCCCGAACAATACCGTAAAGATTATTTTGTTGAGATGGCTGATAAGCGCTTTCAAGTAGTCGATTCTTTAAGAAAACGAGTTTGTTTTGTGTCATTTAATATTGTTGATATGAAAAAAACATTATTAGAATCTATGGACTTTATTTTTTGTCAAAATGTATTAATTTATTTTAACCGAGATAGACGTAAAAAAATTATCCATCATTTGGTAGAACGTTTAAAACCAGGTGGCTTTTTAGTGCTGGGAGCAGGGGAGTCATTAAATACTCCTCATCCTGAATTAGAAAAACTTAATTTTCCAAATTCATTGGCTTTTTTAAGGAAAAAGTAATTGAGTTTGTGGACTAAGTCATATATCGCTTTATAAACCAGGGAGCCTGTCCGAGAATAGAAGCCGTAGCGAGGGAAAGCCATTTTGAGTCAGATTTTTTTATCATTTGAAGCCAATAGTTGCGCTATTAAATGAAAATGATAGGAAAATATGGCCAAAATGGATTTTCCGCAGTAGGTTATCTATTCTTGGACAAGCTCCTAGAGGCTTTATTTAATTGATGACTTTGGAAAATAAAAAAGACCGTATCAAGCTGATTGATACATCAAGAATAAGACTGTGGAGCAGAAATGGCGAGCAATTTTGAACATAGCGGCCTGAAATGGGTAATTGATGAAATTCATGAGACTCTAAAACAGGCACGTGTACATTTTGAATCCTTTGTTGAGGATGATGAAGATAGTGCTCAATTACAATTTTGTACCACTTATCTACATCAGGTTTCCGGCAGTTTAGCTATGCTGGATCTTGGTGGTGCTTCCTTGCTTAGCGAGGAAATGGAGTTACTTTCACGGGCAATTTATGATGATAAAATTGCCCGCCGTGAAGATAGCTTTGAAGTGTTGATGAGGGCATTAATTCAACTGCCTGACTACCTCGAACGTCTACAACGTGGTGCTCGTGACCTACCTATGGTCCTACTTCCTTTATTAAATGACATTAGAGCTTCACGGGGTGAAAAATTATTATCGGAAGGCGCTGTTTTTTCTGCTGATTTAAGTGTGGGTCATACTTTCCCTGAGCCTGACAACGGTATTGATCCGAGTGAATTAGCAAGGAAAATTCGACATCATTATCACCTTGGTTTGTTGGGCTGGTATCGTGATAGTGAGAATGCTCCAAGTGTTCATAAAACAAAAAAAGTTATTGTTAAATTAAAAGAAAGCGTTAAAACACCTGGCTTCTATCAATTATTCAGTTTAATGGAAGCTTTTATCGATGGCTTAATAATTAAAGGCATCAGTGCCAGTGCTTCCACCAAACTACTGTTAGGACAAGGCGATCGCTATATCAAACAGTTAATTGACACGGGTGAGTCAACAGGTTTTTATAGCAAAAATGATGAAGCTGAATTACAGAGCTTTAAGAAAAATTTATTATTCTATATCGCACATAGTAATGTCTCCAATGTACTCATTGATTCGATCAGAAAAGCCTATAAGCTAGCCGATATTATTCCTGATGAAGATGAGTTGGAAGATGCCAAGGCCAGTATGGGCGGTGCTAATGCAGACTTAATGCAAACAGTGACGGATGTTATTTTAACGGATATAGGCAATGTTAAAGAACAGTTAGATGTATTTGTCCGCCATGTGAATGATGTTGAAGATTCTTCATCAGCTGAAGGCTCTTTACTAGCTGAAGGCTCTGAACAGAGAGAAAATTTGCAGCACATTATCATCACAATGACGCAAATTTCAGATACACTCGCCATGTTGGGACAAAGTGCTTCACGGAATGTCTTGCAAGAAAAAATAGAGTTGCTTAAATCTATACTCGATGCGGTGCAAGAACCCGATCGTGCAACATTGATGGAAATTGCCAGCGCGTTATTATTCGTTGAGTCAGCCGTTACAGAAATGGGACAAGGCAGCTTGTTTAGCCATTCTGACGAAGATGAAATAATTGATCTGTCAAATATAGAAATGACAGAGCAAGAAAAAAATGAATTAGTTAAGGTGGCTATAGACGAAGCAAAAGATGAGCTTTTACGAGTAAAAGAAGCAATAGTAACTCTTATTGATGGCATTTCTAATGGCGTTCAAACTTCAGAGCAGTATGGAGAAAATATTAGCTTAATTGGTGACAGTATGTCGTCAATTGGTGGTGTTCTGGAGCTCCTTGATAAGGAACAAGGTAGTCAAATAGTTAAAGACTGTAGTGCATTTGTTGTCAATAAAATGATTGTTAATGATGTTTTGGCGTCAGAGAATGAACAGCACTATCTTGCTGATACCATTACTGCACTGGAATATTATCTTGATGCCATTGCTGAAAATCAACAGGATTTATCTATTATACAAAGTGTCGCACAATCAAGTGTTGATCAGCTATTAGGACGAGAAAGTGTAGAAACTGAGGTTGATTCAGAACTCAGTGGAGCATTATCTGTTTGGATGAATGATGTTGTTTCTTCTGATGCAAGAGAAGACTTGCTCAAGGCGGTATTTTCAGCAGCCGAACAAGTCAAATTACTTCAACATGAACATGCAGAAGAAATTACTCAGCAAATGGAATCAATGATCAATTTGGTGGGAGACAATCAGGATTCTTTGAATGATGATATTTCCAGTACATTACGCTGGGCAGTAAAAACACTTAACCGAATTATTAATAAAGCAAGTGAGCTTAAAGAAGCAGGCTCTGATTCTGAACAAGAGTCGAGTGAAAAAAATACTGAACAAATAGAAATACTAGAAACTCCAAGCACTTCATTAACAGATCATAAGCAGGACAACATACAGGATGATCTGTATCCAGTTGAAAATGATACCGCAGATAAACAGCTTTCAGAACAAGGTCAACAAGCTGAAGTTTTAGAAAAAGAAGATGATGCCTCAAACTCTGAACATAATGCTGAGTCGGCTGCTAAGCTTAATGTTCCTGAGGCTAGCGGTTCTAACCTTAATGCCCCCGTAATAGATTATCCTGATATAAAAAGATTAGAAACTTCAGATGATGTTGATCCTGAAATAATGGAAATTTTTATCGAAGAAGCTCAGGAAGAATTAGAAAAAATATCCAATTTATATCCTCAATGGAAAGCAGCAGCAGATAATATGGATATATTAAAGGAGATGCGCCGTTCATTTCACACACTCAAGGGTAGTGGACGTTTGGTTGGTGCTTATGAAATGGGAGAGTTTTCCTGGGCCTTTGAGAATATGTTAAATCAAATAATTGATAAGGCCATTGTTCCTCAAGAGATCCATTTTGCTATTGTTGCATCGGGTCTTGAAATATTACCGGAAATTGCTAATGCCTTTGAAGAGCAAAGGCTTTCAAACGTTGACTCATCACGTATTGCCGCCTACACACACTTTCTAAGTAAAGGTGATGTTTTTGATATTGAGCTGTTGACAGAGGATGCACCTGCTGAAGCTGCAGCTAATGATGTAATACTGCAGCCAGTTGATATTATCGAGACAAATACTGAGTTTGAAAGTGATGATGAAATAAAGCCTGAAGTTGACAGTGCTCAGGAGAGTAGTGACGAGGTAGAAGATGAGGCAATTGACCTTGTTTTATTAGAAATATTTTCCAATGAAGCATTAGGTCATATTAAAAATATTGAGCAATGTGTTGAACAGTGCCATGAAAAAAATAATATTTGTGAACCCAATGAACTTTTGATGAGAAGTCTGCATACATTGCGCGGTAGTGCGCATATGGCAGAGATCCATGCTATTGGTAATATCAGTGAGCAAATGGAAAAAATAGTAAAAAATATCTCTGAAAAAGGACAAAGCCTGGATCATGAGCTTGTTCAGTTATTAGAAGAAATTTGCCAGTACAGTACAACTGTTTTAAAACAGCTTGAAGAATCACACTCATTGCCGGAAGAAAACCAGATATTACAAAATAAGATATTAGCTAAATATGAAAATGTTTTATTGTTAGAGAATCTTCTGGATCCAAGTGAAGTCAGTGAAGAAATTAGTATTACGCAAGAGCGCCTCAATTCTGAGCAAGAGATAGAGGATATAGACTTAGATGGATTTATTGAAGATACAGTTGAAGTCACTAGTGATGAAATTGCCAGTGCCAGTGCCGGTGCTACTGAAATACCTGAAGTTGTTGCCGATGAATATGATGATGAGTTATTGCAAATTTTCATTGAAGAAGGTGAAGATTTACTTGCTTCCAGCGAGCAGACATTACATCAGTTGAAAGAAGATAGTTCTGATAAGCTGGCTTTAAATCGTTTGTTAAGAGATATGCATACACTTAAGGGTGGAGCAAGAATGGCTGGAGTGTCAGCTATAGGTGATTTATCTCATAGTTTTGAAAGTAAGCTGGAGCAGTTTACACAAGATGATACATTGTTTTCCCCAGATAGTATTGACCTGCTTTTAAAGGTTCAGGATGTTCTTTCTACTATGGTAGAGAACTTAAAAAATGGTCAAATTGTAAACAAAAATCCTGAAATTATTGCTCAGATTGATAACATTCAGAGTATTGAACAGGTTGAACTGGAGACAGATACCAGTAGTCTGGAACCAGTAGCTGATGTTGCTGAAAAACAAACGGCAGATAAAGTAAAAGCAACACGGGTTAATACTGAACGAGTCAGAGTGAGTGCAGATGTACTTGATGAGCTGGTTAATTATGCAGGTGAAGTGAGTATTTATCGAGCCCGTCTTGATCAGGGAAGCAATGAATTTCAGCAATCCCTTGATGAAATGAATACAACTATTATTCGTATGAGAGAGCAATTACGTCGTTTTGAAATGGAAACAGAGGCACAAATTCAATCTCGTAAAGATCAGGCTGAATCGCTGGGTTATGAGCGATACGAAGAATTTGATCCTCTCGAGTTTGACCGCTTTTCCAATATGCAGCAAATCACCCGGGCAATGGCAGAAAGTGTTGCCGATTTGGATAGCATTGAAAATACCATGAATAACCTCAATAGTGAGTCAGAAACGCTTTTAGTACAGCAAGGGCGGGTTAATACGGATTTACAAGAAGGTTTGATGCGAACTCGAATGGTTCCATTTAAGAGTCAACTGACCCGTTTTCGACGAATAATAAGACAAACATCCAATGAACTGAATAAGGACGTCAATTTTGAACTACATGGCGGTGAGCAGGAAATTGACCGTCGAGTGTTAGAAAAAATGATGGCGCCTTTAGAGCATATGTTGAGAAATGCTATTGCTCATGGTATTGAAACCCCGGAAAAAAGAAAAAAAGCAGGGAAGGAACCCTCTGGTCTTATAAAGCTTATTATTGACCGTGATGGATCTGAAATTGATATCAAAGTCGTTGATGATGGTGCTGGTGTCAATATAAATGCAGTCAGAGATAAAGCCATTGAACATGGATTAATGATTAAAGATGCCAGCCTTAGTGAAAAGGATGTTATTCAGTTTATTCTTGAATCTGGTTTCACCACAGCAGCAGAAGTGAGTCAAATTTCAGGCCGTGGTGTAGGAATGGATGTTGTTAATACCGAAATTAAACAGTTGAACGGTACTCTTGAAATTGACTCAGTACAGGGCAAAGGCTCAGTCTTTAAAGTGCTTATGCCATTGACCATGTCAGTTAGTCGTGCTCTTATGGTTGAAGTCGGAGACGAGGTTTTTGCAATACCATTGGTGGGTATCGAAAATATTATTAGAGAATCAAGAACTGTTCTGGAAAAATTAACTTCAAGTAATGATACTTTTTATGAGTGGCATGATGAACACTATCAATTTATGCATCTTGGTACTGTATTAGGTGTTAATAGCCCGAGTTTACCGAGTGAAAAAAGTAAGGCTCCCATATTATTAGCTCGCTCAGGAGAGCATCGAGTGGCTATTTATGTTGATGGCCTTATGGGTAGTAGAGAAATTGTTGTTAAGTCAGTAGGCCCTCAATTAAGTACAGTGAAAGGCGTTACAGGTGCCACCATTTTGGGTGACGGTAAGATCGCACTGATTTTAGATCTGGGAGTACTCGCACGTGAGGGAGCAGCACTTAAAACAACTTCAGATATTGATGTTGAGATTAAGGCGACAGAAGAGGTAATTCCAACCATTATGGTTGTTGATGATTCCATTACGGTACGTAAAGTAACACAGCGCTTATTAAAACGTTACAATTATAATGTGATCACTGCTAAAGATGGTGTTGATGCCATTGCACAATTGCATGAAACTGTTCCGGATGTGATGCTGCTGGATGTTGAGATGCCGCGCATGGACGGTTTTGAATTAGCAACACATATGCGAGATGATGAGAAATTTAAAAATATTCCAATTATTATGATTACCTCTAGAACTGGGGATAAACATAGAGACAGGGCTATGAAGATAGGTGTTAATGAGTATATGGGTAAACCATACCAGGAGCATGATCTGATCACTAATATTAAAAAAATGACTGAAAGTTAATTCAACTTTTATTATAGAATTAACTTTTAAGTAGATGCCCAATCTTATAGATACTAATCTTGTTATCGCATCTGGATCTGAAAAGGTTCAGGATTTTTTGCGTAAAATGTTTATAAAACGTGGTGCTAATGTGGTTCTTTGCGGTTTTATGAATTTAGATTTTGTGCATCAACTTGAACGTGATGTGATCGCTGACGTGATTCTGATTGATATGGATGATGCTTATACCCGTGATCAATGAAAGTGCTTGATTTTTATATAAATAGGGATCAAGATTAGCACATGACGCAACTAACCCTAACAGCCCCTC
>JAHXIM010000437.1:0-3812 GCA_025655635.1 gamma proteobacterium symbiont of Lucinoma myriamae
TCAAAATCAGTCTCTTTATCTCCGTCCTTGACCTCTAAATACTCTGGTTCCTTTCTTCCAAATTGATTCAAAACCATCTCCTTAATTTTAGCCGCTAAAATTTATCGGGACATTCGTTGCCCTTTTTGAGCCGAGTTTTTTACTACAGCTTTACCGTGATCATAACTTATAATTTTGTCACTGCCAATATCAATCACTTTATCGAAGTTTTTACGTTCATGTTTTATAAATTGTTTCCCTACTTTTTGATAAACATTCTCTTTATCTGTATGTAAAATTTGTCCCTCATAGCTCTTTCTTTTATCTGCATTTGTTGCCAAATGAATATTATAAATACCTGGTTTAATCCCTTTGGCTTTCCCCACTTTTTGATTTTCCCATTTACCTTCTGAATTACTCTGAAGAATCTTTTGGCCATTCATTACAAGAAGGCGTTCTTTCATTTTGCGTTCATCCTGGTGTATATCCAACGTTTATTGTATTGTGCAATACAATAATTTATCCAATCACACCCTAATATTTGAATATTAAAATAACTGGATAAATTTTATAAATGGATTTTAACCTAATGATGAGTCAGATTGTACTCATACTTGAGTACAATTTATCAGCCTTCCATAATAGACATAAGTGTAACTTCACCCAAGTCTGACTCAAACTCTTCACCATCATCTTCATACTTCAACCAGGCCCAACCATCAGCACTAGGGCGACGATTTAGCATCATTCTTGCCTCACGGTTATCATGCATGACCAAAACAATGGCTTTCTTCAACTTGTCTGGATCGGATTCCTTTTTTTCTTTCTTCGCATTATCTTCACTACCAGTATCATCTTCTGTCTCACTGGTAGAATTATCATCCTGTTCCTGTTCAGTATTTTCGCCTTCATGCTGTTGCTTATCATCCAAAAATTCGCGTAACATCTTGACCGAACCACGAGAAAAATCTTGTTCCTCTTCTTCAAGCCAATCAGTTACTTCTTCAGGATTAGATTTATGAACTTTAATCAACTCATTAATAACCGTCACATCATTGCACTGACCATCATTAAAAATCACTGCAATTGGCTCTGGTAAATCCAGTAAATTAGCATGTTGTGTTACCCATGCATTTGATTTACTCACCGCTTTTGCAATTTCCCCCTTTTTTACTCCTTTTGCTATTTTCCGACCAATATAATTGGCAATTTGTCTTGGTTTAAGTCCGTTTCTCTGAATATTTTCAACAACCTGATCATCTTCATTGTGATCATTATCAATGAATCCAGGGATAGTTTTTTTCCCAGCCATGAGGGAAGAACGAGTACGACAGTGACCATGATTAATAATAAAACGCCCTTCTTTTTCTGGATTTTCACGAACAGAAATAGGGGTTTTTACTCCACGGTTTTTAATAGCTTCAGCCAGTTCCTTCAAAAACTCTTCATCATATTCCCCCTCTCTGGCTTGATTATCTTCATCAAGCAATGAAAGATCCAATTCCAAAGGCTTACCATCGGCCACAGTATTATTTGAAGTATTTACAGCTCTTTTTCTCAATGTTGGCACTTTTCTTTTTCCGTTCATAATTGTTTTTCAACCCATTTCCATAATTGTTTCATCTCTGTACAAGCCTTACTTTTTGGCTCAAATTCACCTACAGCCTGACCAGATGATAATGCATCTTGATATGACACTCTACGAACCACTGAGACTGGAGAAACTGGAACTTCAGCATCTTTTAAAACAGTTCGTATTTCTCGTGTTTTAAGGTGTTCATAACCACTCTGGCCAGGTTGACAGTTATTCAAAACAACAGAGTAAGGTGCGTGCACTTTATCAATTACATCCATCAGCGACTGCACTTCTGGAAATGTAGGTGCACAAGGAACTAATGTAAAATCTGAAATAGCGGTTGCATCAATAACCGCATCAGATACAAAAGGAGGACAATCAAAAATTAATAAATCAAACCCTTCCTTTTCTGCTTGTTCTTTTAAATCTCTTACATCATCAGCAATTGCTTGAAACACTGTTGGGGTTTCACTTTCTCTATTTTCTGCCCAGTGGGTCAAAGTTCTAGAAAATGGGTCTAAGTCAGCGACTAAAACATCTTTCCCTGCTAGCGTAGCAGATACAGCCATGTGTATAGTCGTTGTACTCTTCCCTACACCACCTTTTTGAGATGCTACTGTTATTACTTTCATTTAATTTTTTTCTCCGCTTCCTTAGCCCATTTCTTTACGATATAGGCTCGTTGTATTGGTAAAATAACTGATACTTTTTCATAGCCAGGAACCCTCTCATATTCTAAATAAGCTTCCAAAATTCGATTAACAGCCTGTGAGACTGCCCCTTTGGTTAACTCCAAACTCTTGACAAAAGAGACCTGAGATTGACCGTCTACTAGAACTCCATAAGCAATTTTTATTGTTTGCTGTCCAACGTCCAACTTTTTGATAACACTTTGAAATTGCTTTTCTGATAACCTTTTTTTCATGGATTACACTCATATTTAATTTCCCTGAATCTTAACATTAAAATAAAGTTTAGCTAAACAATGTAATTAAAAATTTTAGCGGCTAAAATTTAAAACCCTTTGGGTTTATAATTTCTAGCCAAAAAAGTAGCTGCTGTGAATGCTGTAAAGTGACCAATAAAAATCCATCCTGCATTCATCTCTGGCGTACTCCAGTAGTAAAACATTCTCATCATTTGAAATACTACATCTAAAGAAAATACCCACTGCAATATAGGCCAAGAGAGTACATGAATCATCCAGATAGCCGTTACTGTAATATTTAATATTTTTGCCATTGTTAATTTCCTTATACTATTTTATAAATATAAGGCTCTGCATCTAGCTAGGCATTTCCTTTAATATCATCAAAATCATTATTTATGTGCATTTCTAAAATAGTACCGATTGAAGCTGCCAATGATGGTGACATGCCACGACCAGGAAAAAATGTGGCCCTTTTGCACTATGAATACTTTTTAGATCTTTTATGATCACTTCTGCTTCAACACCCATTCTCAAAAAACGACTTACAAAAATCATTAGCTGTGACAGGTACTCATGCAAAGAGGGGTCAAAACCATTAATAAACATCTCAAAAGGCTTTCCCATATCATCATTAATTGTGATATAGGTATTAGTCTGCTCATCATTGTGATTTGGAACTTTAATCTTATACGTTCTTCCTGACAACACCATTGGTCTCTTTTTCATTTCCATAACCCTAATTCCTTTATTTTTAATATTCGCTATATCGAATAACAATAGTTTAGCTAAACAGATATAAAAATGCAACAATTTTAGCGGCTAAAAAACTTAATCAATATGATAATGACCACAGTATTGAGTTACATCACCAAACTTTTTAGTAAAAATATTATTTGCTCTGGCTATATAAGGAGCTTTTTTATCAGTGCATGGCAAGCCTGTACCCCAATCTGAACCTAGAATATGAGACACAGGTTTGTTATTTATAATATCTTCCATCACAGACTGATAAAGCTCTTCTCTTGATTCCATTTCTTCCAAAGTCATATTTAATTACTCTATACTTTTCTTAACTGATAGAGATATTATATTATAGGACGTCCTATATATCAAGTATTATTTCAGTAATTTGAATTTTAGCCGCTAAAAAAACATTGATAATAAATCATAAAAATAAGAACCTCATCACAAGAAGATTCTTTTATTTGGCGTAAAACCCTTTACTATTTAAGGAAATTATAATATAGTTATTTGGATGCGATAGGAAATTGCAGAGTGATTGCTATTAAGTTAGAATGCTTTCTTGAGTAAGGGCAATAAATTTTA
>JAHXIM010000437.1:3912-7095 GCA_025655635.1 gamma proteobacterium symbiont of Lucinoma myriamae
AAATTTTACTTTTGAAAAGGTATAACTATTTCACGTGTATAAGGAAATATTTTTCACCAACATTCTTCGCCTATTAGAAGAGAAAGATATACAAAAGAATGAACTGTCTGACATTTCAGGCGTTTCCCCTTCTTTCGTATCTGATCTTACTAACGGAAAAGGCAACCCCTCCCTAAAAACAATGGAAGCTATCGCATTAGCGTTAGATGAACCTCTCCCAACACTATTGGAAGAAACAGATCTGGACAAAGGTGTACTTGATACTCTCTCTAATGGTAAAGCTCGAAGCAGTTTACCTAAAGGATTCGTGAGAATGTCAGTTGTTTTAAAAGAACAACGAGCCTTTGTCGTAAAGAAATGGGACAAGGAAGCACACGATAAAATACGGAAGTTGTCTGGTAGTACAAAAAAATAGTTCCAGTCAAAAAAATCCTACAATTTAGTCTTACAGTTTTATCCTACAAACTTCAAAAAAATGGATAAATTGTAAATTTTTATTGATTTTTTTACACCTTCGGTATATCGTAGCCTTGAAATATAAGATAAGGATATATACTGATGACCACATCTTCTGATACAACAGTCAAAGAAAGAGCTAAAACCAAATTAATTCGAGATATGGGGCCACTCCTAGTTGATGCACTCAACGACCCTAATACAATTGAATTAATGCTTAATGCTGACGGCAAATTATGGCAAGAATGCATTGATAAACCAATGACTCACATTGGTGATATTACAACCATCCGAGCAGATTCAATTCTTAAAACACTTGCAGGCTATCACGGCAAGGAAATCACAAGAGAGAAATCACTTTTAGAATGTGAAGTCCCACTGGACGGTTCCCGTTTTGCAGGACAAATACCCCCTGTAGTAACAGCTCCTATCTTTACTATTAGAAAAAAGGCTATTCGTATCTTCACACTAGAAGATTATCTTGATGATAAAGTCATGACTGAAGAACAATATGATGTCATAAAAAAATCCATTAAAAATCACCGCAATATTCTAATAGTCGGTGGTACAGGAACAGGGAAGACCACACTGGTTAACGCCTGTATTAATGAAATGGTCATAATTAATCCAACCGAACGCCTCTGCATCATTGAAGACACAGGCGAAATTCAATGTACTGCAATCAACCACATTCAATATCACACATCAATTGATGTTTCTATGACACAGCTTCTCAAAACAACATTAAGAATGCGTCCAGATCGAATTTTAGTGGGCGAAGTCAGGGGGCCAGAAGCTCTTGATTTGCTAATTGCCTGGAATACAGGACACGAAGGGGGAGCAGCCACCATTCATGCAAATACAGCCCATTCAGGACTTGAACGGTTATCCACATTGATCAGCATGAACACACATGCCCCACGACAAATAGAGTCTTTAATCGTTGAAGCAGTACATGTACTTATCAGTATTGTTAAAACGTCAGAAGGAAGAAAAATCCAAGACATTATAGAAGTACTTGGATTTGAAAATGGTAAATATTTAACTAAAAACTTACTCAAAGAAAAGGAATAAACAATGAAATTTATAACATTTTTCAATCAAAAAACACCAGTACTTTATATGCTATTAGCTTTTATTCTGGCGTTAATAGTACCTTTGGATGCATTTGCAACAGTGGGTACTGGTGGCGGTTTGCCGTATGAAAGCTGGATGACTTCTTTAAGAAACTCTGTCACTGGCCCTGTTGCATTTACATTATCCATTGTCGGTATCGTTATAGCAGGTGGCGTACTTATTTTCGGTGGTGATTTGAATGGTTTTTTCCGAACATTTATTTTTCTTGTTTTAGTCATGGCGTTTATTGTTGGTGTGAACAATATTCTATCTTCATTCTTTGGCCGAGGTGCAGAAATTGCGGTACTGAATGACATGTTATTACAACATCTAAATTCAATCACAAAGGTCGCTTAATATGGCTTTACGTCGCATCCCTATACATCGTGTTGGTACTAGAGACAATTTATTCATGAATGGAGAAAGAGAACCAGTGATGCTTTTAGGGCTTTTCTCATTCACTCTAGTCATCGGATTTCAGGATTTGAGAGCTGCGACTTTTGGTTTAATCTTATGGTTTGGAGGTCTGTATTTGTTACGTGAACTAGCAAAAAAAGATCCTAAAATGAGAAAAATTTATTTTCGACAATTGAAATACAAGTCATATTATCCAGCTCGAAGTACTCCATTTCGAGTGAACCCACCGAGTCAAGGGAAGCTATATAAATGACAGATATAAATAATTTACAAGCATTAACTTACATTATAGCTGTGCTTGGTTCTTTTTTGTTGATCACTTTGTATTTAAGAATTCGTGATGTAAATGAAGGCTTAAAACTCAAAAAACATCGTTCAAAAGACGCTGGTATGGCTGATTTACTTATTTATGCAGCCGAAGTAGATGATGGCATTATTGTTGGAAAAAATGGCTCATTCATGGCCTCATGGATTTATCAAGCCGAGGATAATGCTAGTAGTACTGAAGAAAAAAGAGGAATGATATCAGCTCAAATTAATAAAGCTTTAAGCCGTTTTGGAAGTGGCTGGATGGTTCATGTTGATTCAGTTAGAAAAACTTCTCCTAAATACTCAAAAAGAAGTGATTCCTATTTTACCGATTCTGTTTGTGAAGCAATTGATGAAGAAAGGCGACAGTTGTTTGAAAAATTTGGAGCAATGTATGAAGGTTATTTTGTAATAAGTGTCACTTATTACCCGCCTTCATTAGCACAACGAAAATTTGTTGAGTTAATGTTTGATGATGACATGGTAAAACCAGATAACAGCAAAAGAACACGCCAAGGAATTGAAAATTTTAAGGCTGAATGTGTAAATTTTGAATCAAGATTGTCTGGTGTTTTTAACTTACAGCGACTGAATAATCATATTGTAGTCGATGAAGATGATAATGAAGTTTCACATGATGATTTTTTATCATGGCTGCAATTTTGTGTGACAGGCTTATCTCATCCAGTTATTTTACCTAAAAATCCAATGTATCTTGATGCCTTAATAGGCGGTCAGGAACTTTGGACAGGCACAATTCCCAAAGTAGGGCGTAAATTTATTCAGGTAGTATCTATAGAAGGATTTCCCATGGAATCCTATCCAGGCATCTTAACATCATTGGGTGAACTCTCTTGTGAATACCGTTGGTCTAATCGCTTTATT
>JAHXIM010000071.1 GCA_025655635.1 gamma proteobacterium symbiont of Lucinoma myriamae
AACGACTCAGCGTGTATTTCTAAATGCCTGGTCGTTACTAAGCTGCAATCACTAAAAATACATCTATTGGAAAAATATGAAACGAATTGAACAATTACAGCCTTTGTCCAAAGAACATCATCTGTCGCTTGTTTTAGCCCAAAAAGCTATAAAAGTAAGTGCCGGTGGAAAAGAGGATGCGATAGCAAGACTCTGTCAGGAAATTGTTAATGAGTATCCTGATGTCTGGCAGGTACATTTTCAAATAGAAGAAGAGAGTATATTCCAGCTTATTAATCACCGTGCCAAAAGCAGTGATAATGACACTCAGCAAAAAAAAGAGAACAAGAGAGTGAAGCAGTACAGCTTTGTCAGCAATTACAGCAGGAACATTTGACTATGAATGGCTATTATCAGCAGATGAAATCAGGAGACTATACTATTCTGGGAGAGTTTGGTGAATTACTGAAGCAGCATACTCGCACTGAAGAAAGACTGTTATTTCCTCTGCTTGATGAGATTCTTAACACTGAGGAACTGGATAGTGTTTATCAGGCTAGCCAGAAGTATAGATTGTAGTTACCGTTTATAAGTCTCCGACCCCGCATAGATCGAGTAAAAAGTAAAAGCAACTCTACCTAATTACGTTGTAATCTGTATCATTATTTTTTATACTTGACCAAGAAATCACAGTTATTTTATTTGCCGTTTGTAACTTATTGAAAAATAAGTAAATAAAAATCGCCTTGTAAAAGGTGAGATTCTACGGCTGCTAAAATACAATAAAAATATATTATAAATACTCAAATTTAAAGTGCTGATATTGAATTATGCTGCTTTATATAAATCAATCGTTAGTACATGGCAGGAGATGACACTATGTCGAATCAGAACTTGAGCAAAAGCTCTGAGCAGGATATTGATCTATTAGAAACACAGGAGTGGCTTGATGCGCTGGAAAGCGTTCTGGAAGTTGAAGGCCCCGAACGTGCTCACTTTTTAATAGAACAGATGATTGAGAAAGTTCGTCGTTCAGGTGTCAACCTGCCTCATTCTTCCAATACCGCCTATGTGAATACCATACCGCCTCATCTGGAATCAGCAATACCGGGTGATATGGCGATAGAAGCGCGTATTCGCTCATTAATCCGCTGGAATGCTGCGGCAATGGTGGTCAGAGCCAATCGAAAATCCATTGAGCTGGGTGGACATATTGCCAGTTTTGCCTCTGCCACCACACTGTATGATGTCGGTTTCAATCATTTCTTTCAGGCGCCTACCCATGAACATGGTGGTGACATGATCTTATTTCAGGGACATTCAGCACCGGGTATGTATGCCCGTTCTTTCCTTGAAGGGCGGATTAATGAAGGACAACTGGATAAGTTTCGTCAGGAAGTTGATGGCGGCGGTTTGTCATCCTATCCGCATCCCTGGTTAATGCCTGACTACTGGCAGTTTCCTACGGTATCAATGGGACTGGGTCCCATCCAGTCAATTTATCAGGCGCGTTTCATGCACTATATGCAGGATCGTGGTCTGGCCAATACTCGCAATAGAAAAATATGGACATTTATTGGTGACGGTGAAACTGATGAGCCGGAAACATTAGGTGCTATTTCACTGGCGGCAAGAGAAAAACTGGATAATTTAATCTGGGTGATCAACTGTAATTTACAGCGTCTGGATGGTCCGGTTCGAGGTAATGGCAAAATTGTACAAGAGCTGGAAGCTATTTTCCGTGGCGTTGGCTGGAAGGTCATTAAAGTCATGTGGGGCAGCTATTGGGATCCGTTATTAGCTAAAGATAAAGATGGTTTGCTCAAACGCCGAATGATGGAATGTGTTGATGGTGATTACCAAAATTACAAATCCAAAGACGGAGCTTATGTACGCGAACATTTCTTTGGTAAATATCCGGAATTAAAAGCCATGGTGGCCAATATGTCTGATGACGATATCTGGCGTCTCAATCGTGGTGGTCATGATCCGCATAAGGTTTATTCTGCCTATAAAGAAGCGGCTGAAACTAAAGATCAGCCGGTTGTTATTTTAGCGCATACCGTAAAAGGTTATGGTATGGGCGCTTCGGGTGAAGGTCAAATGCGTACTCACTCACAGAAAAAGCTGGATGCAGAAGAAATGATTGCCTATAAAAATCGTTTCAATATTCCTATTTCTGATGAACAGGCAGGCAGAGCTGATTATTACCATCCGGGTAAAGACAGCGAAGAATACAAATACATGATGTCCCGCCGTGAAGCGCTTGGTGGTGTCATGCCGGTGCGTAATCATAGTGCCGCACCTTTAGATATACCAGACCTGTCAATTTTTGAGCCTATCTTAAAAGGCTCCGGTGATAGAGAAATGTCAACCACGATGGCTTTTGTACGTATGTTGACACTGCTGAGTCGTGATAAAAATATCGGTGAAAATGTGGTACCTATCGTGCCTGATGAGGCGCGTACTTTTGGTATGGAAGGCATGTTCCGTCAATTGGGTATTTACTCCTCTGTCGGGCAGCTTTATACACCGCAGGACAAAGATCAGGTGATGTTCTACAAAGAAGATAAGTCTGGTCATATTCTGCAGGAAGGCATTAACGAAGCCGGTGCGATGTCATCATGGATTGCCGCAGCAACAGCCTATAGCACCACTGGCGTTAACATGGTGCCGTTTTATATTTACTACTCTATGTTCGGTTTTCAACGTGTGGGCGATCTGGCCTGGATGGCAGGCGATATGCAGGCACGGGGTTTCTTATTGGGTGGTACTGCAGGTCGAACCACTCTGGCAGGTGAAGGTCTGCAGCATCAGGATGGTCACTCTCTGCAAATGGCGGCGACCATTCCTAACTGTGTCACTTATGATCCGACTTTTTCTTATGAATTAGCGGTGATTATTCAGGACGGTATGCGTCGTATGTATAAGGAACAGGAAAATGTGTTCTATTACGTGACCGTGATGAATGAAAACTATCAACAGCCTGCGCTGCCCAAAGGTGTTGAGAAAGGTATTCTTAAAGGCATGTACCTGCTGCAAGGCGGTGGTAAACGTCGTAAGAAAATTCAATTAATGGGTTCCGGTACTATCCTGCGTGAGGTGATTGAAGCAGCACGTATTCTTGATGAAGACTGGTCAGTGGATGCGGATGTCTGGAGTGTGACCAGTTATAACGAAATACGTCGAGAAGCTCAGGATGTTGATCGCTGGAATATGCTGCACCCTCTGGAAGATCCTAAGATTTCTTATATTGAAAAATGTCTTAAAGATCGTCGCGGGCCAGTACTTTCAGCAACTGATTATATCAAAGGTTATTCTGATCAAATCAGAAAATGGGTACCTGCTAAATATGAAGTGTTAGGCACAGATGGTTTTGGTCGTTCCGATACCCGTGCTCAATTGCGTAAGTTCTTTGAAGTCAATGCTGCTTATATCGTCGTTGCTGCGCTTAAATCATTAGCAGATGACGGGCAGTTCCCGGCAGGTAAGGTTCAGGAAGCGATTGTTAAATATGGTATCGATCCTGAAAAACCAAACCCAGCAAATGCTTAAGGGCTTTTTGCTCATTGCAAAGAATTGAATGGAGTAACACTATGAGTAAAATGATAGAAGTATTTGTTCCGGATATTGGTGATTTTGATGAGGTAGAAGTCATTGAAGTGCTGGTATCCGAAGGTGATACCATCAGTGTCGAAGACTCACTGGTCACCGTAGAATCTGATAAAGCCACTATGGAAATACCCAGCAGTCATGCGGGCGTAGTGGCTAAAGTAAAAGTCAATATCGGTGACAAAGTGTCAGAAGGTTCTCTGGTCATATTATTAGATGCTGACTCTGCTGCAGCAGAACCCGCTGCCGCTCAGGAGCCAGAGCCTGAAACTAAACCTGAACCAGCAGCGGCAAAGGCTGCCGCACCGGCTAAAAAAACACCTGTGGCAAAAGCATCGCCGACTATTAATATCGATCACGATAATTTCAAAAAAGCCCATGCTTCACCCGCAGTACGTAAGTTTGCACGTGAGCTTGGTGTTGATTTGACTCGAGTGAGTGGTACTGGTAATCATGAACGTATCCTCAAAGAAAATGTTCAGGAGTTTGTTAAACATGCTTTAAGAGAGCCTGCCGGTGGCGGTGCCAGTCTGGGTGTTGAACCCATGCCTGAAGTTGACTTTAGTCAGTGGGGAAATGTGGAAACCAGGAAGCTTTCCAAGATCAATATCCTTACCGGTAAATTTATGCACCGTAACTGGGTTAACGTCCCTCATGTGACGCAGTTTGATGAAGCCGATATTACTGAATTGGAAGCCTTTCGTAAGAAATCAAATATTGACTATGCTGACAAGGGTATTAAGGTCACCATGCTGTCTTTTATTATGAAAGCCGTAGTCATGGGACTTAAAGAATTCCCTCGTTTTAATTCATCGCTGGATGTCTCTGGTGAAGCCTTAATACAAAAAAATTATTACCATATTGGTATTGCAGTAGCAACACCTGATGGTCTGGTGGTTCCTGTGATCCGTGACGTTGACCAGAAAAGTCTCAGTGATCTGGCGACAGAACTGCGTGAAGTGTCAATAAAAGCACGAGATAAAAAACTCAAACCTTCTGAAATGCAAGGCGGTTGTTTTACCATTTCCAGTTTAGGCGGTATCGGCGGTACCAGTTTTACACCGATTATTAATGCCCCTGAAGTGGCTATTCTCGGTGTCTCTCGCTCAAAAATGCAGCCTGTCTGGAATGGCTCCGATTTTGAGCCCCGTTTAATGTGCCCTCTGTCATTATCCTATGATCATCGTGTTATTGATGGTGCAGAAGGTGCGGCATTTTCGAGCTATCTGAGTAAATTATTATCAGATGTTCGATATTTATTAATGTAATAGGCGGGGATTTAAAAAATGAGTAATGTCATAGAAGTAAAAGTCCCGGATATTGGCGACTTCGATAGTGTTGAAATTATTGAAATGTTGGTTGCCCCCGGTGATGAAATTAATATTGAAGATCCACTGATTACTGTGGAATCTGATAAGGCCAGCATGGAAATACCATCCTCTGCTGCCGGAACAGTAAAAGCTGTTAAAGTGGCTATAGGTGATAAGGTTGCACAGGGTAGTGTGATTATTGAGCTTGAGGTCTCTGAGATAAAGAATGTAGCTGAGATTGTAGCTGAGGGTGAAACAAAGAATGAAACAGCTCAGGTAGAATCTCCTCAAGCTGCAACTGAAAGCGTGCCAACTGAGAGTATCAGCGCACCTGATGCAGCATCATTTGATGGTTCAGCTGATATTCAAGCTCAGGTTGTTGTCCTGGGCTCAGGCCCTGGTGGTTATACTGCTGCATTTCGCGCAGCTGATCTGGGCAAACAGGTTGTACTGATTGAGAAAGATGATTATCTTGGTGGTGTTTGTCTTAATGTCGGTTGTATACCTTCTAAAGCCTTATTGCATGTGGCAGAGGTCGTTAATGAAGCACGTGAATTTTCTAAACTGGGTGTCACTTATCAGGAACCTGATATCGACACCGATAAATTGCGTGAACATAAGAACAAGGTAGTAGGACGTTTAACCGGTGGTCTGAAACAACTGGCTAAACAACGCAAAGTACAAATCCTCAATGGTTACGGTAAGTTCACATCAGCTAATACCATTGGAGTAGAAGCTGCTGATGGTACAAAACAAGTGGTTGCTTTTGAGAACTGTATTATTGCCGCAGGCTCATCAGTCACACGTCTGCCTTTTATTCCCTGGGAAGATGAACGAGTCTGGGACTCAACGGACGCCCTTGAACTCAAGAATATACCTAAACGCTTATTAGTTGTCGGCGGCGGTATTATTGGTCTGGAGATGGCCACTGTTTATCATGCTTTAGGTGCTCAGGTGACCGTTGTTGAACTGGGGCCCGGACTAATTCCAGGTGCCGATCGTGATCTGCTCAAACCTTTTGAGCGAACCTTAAAAAGACGTTATGAAAACATCTTTGTTAATACCAAAGTGACGACACTGACGCCCACTGATGAAGGTATTGTCTGTCAATTCGAAGGTAAAAAAGCACCTGAGCAGGATACCTTTGATAATGTCCTGGTGGCTATTGGTCGTTCACCAAACGGCAAGCTGATAGATGCGGAAAAAGCCGGTGTTGTAGTGAATGAACAGGGTTTTATCCCTGTTGATACTCAGCAGCGTACAAATGTGGATCATATCTTCGCCATCGGTGATGTTGTCGGTCAGCCCATGCTGGCGCATAAAGCGACTCATGAAGCCAAAGTAGCTGCTGAAGTGATTGATGGTCAGCAACGTTTCTTTGATGCACGAACCATTCCTTCTGTCGCCTATACCGAACCGGAAATTGCCTGGTGCGGCCAGACCGAAGAACAGCTTAAAGCGGATGGTATTGAGTACGAAAAAGGAGTATTCCCGTGGGCTGCCAGTGGTCGGGCTTTATCTGTCGGTGCTGATGTCGGTATGACAAAAGTATTGTATGATAAAGCTACACACCGCATGCTGGGCACGGGTATTTTAGGAAAAAATGCCGGTGAACTTATTGCAGAAGCTGCGTTGGCAGTAGAAATGGGCGCTGAAATGGAAGATATTGCATTAACTATTCATCCTCACCCGACACTGTCTGAAACCATCAACTTTGCAACGGAAGTGGCTGAGGGTACTTGTACGGATATTTATTTACCTAAGAAATAGCATTATGTTTTGCTTTTGGACAACACAGGTTCAAATAAAGTGTTAAGGGGTGCGGGCTGGTCTGAGTGGGGTTTTGAATGACAAGGATGTCATTCTTAAGCGTACATATATGACCTTTGATAACTAAAAGATACAGCATCCCCACACAGACCAGTCCGTAGTCCTTAGCACGGATTATTTCTTCATTGCTTCACGAATAGTCGACAAGATCTTTGCTTATGCTGTGGCATGCGCAAGAATGGAAAACAGATTTCCATCTTTTCCTACAATATAGGTTTCTGAGGTATGATCAATGCCATACATTAAGGCTGAGTTTGAGTAGGGGACTTTTTCATCCTAAAAAACGCAGTAGCCCATGCAACGACATAATATCCAGCACCAAACTTCTCATAATTGAACTGTTTTTCTCTAGGCTGGAGC
>JAHXIM010000175.1 GCA_025655635.1 gamma proteobacterium symbiont of Lucinoma myriamae
CTCAGATAAAGATACTTACGATGAATCCCGTATTTGTCAAACTTTGATAGTCACCCCAGCAGAGCCGGGGGATTACCTTCTGTTAATTTAATAGCCAATATAAACAAATAAAACAATGCCTTACAAAAACTTCACAAAATATTCATAAGCAAAAGTCCATTTTTAAAAAAAGTAAAAAATGGACTTACTGCACAGAATTTTTGAAAACAATTTAGCAACAATTAAAGTTAGGTACTAGTGGGCTCTAATTGATGCTGTTTTTTTTCCTGATTTTACCTTAGAAGTGCCTACAGATTCTTTTATAGGTTCTGGAGCATGAACAAGAGCGATTTGCAAAACTTCATCAATCCACTGTACTGGTTTGATATCAAGTTTTGATACAATGTTCTTGGGTAAATCAACTAAATCTTTTTTATTTTCACTAGGAATAATAACCGTTTTTATACCGCTTCGTAATGCTGCTAATAATTTTTCTTTAAGACCTCCAATGGGTAGAACTTCACCACGTAAAGTGATCTCTCCAGTCATAGCAACATCTGCCTTAACGGGTATTTCTGTCAATGCTGAAACTAAAGCTGTACACATACCGATACCTGCACTTGGGCCATCCTTGGGGATAGCACCTTCAGGGACGTGTATATGAATATCTTTTGTTTCATAAATTTCATAGGGTATACCTAAGACATCCGAACGACTACGAACTACTGACATAGCGGCCTGAATGGATTCTTTCATCACATCACCAAGTTGTCCGGTAACACTGTTTTTTCCTTTTCCTGGCATAACAGCAGTTTCAATGGTTAATATTTCACCACCAACCTCAGTCCATGCCAGACCGGTCACCTGTCCAACTTGATTTTCTTGTTCTACACTACCATAACGGAAGCGACGAACACCCAGATACTTTTCAATATTACGACTAGTGACAGAAACTTTTTTTGTCTTCTTGTCTAACAAGATTTCTTTGACAACTTTACGGGCTATTTTTGCAACTTCTCGTTCAATGCCGCGAACACCTGCTTCACGAGTATAATAACGAATAACGTCCCGAATAGCACCTTCACTAATACTCAATTCAGCTTCTTTTAAACCATTATTTATTAACTGTTTAGGAATCAAATAACGAGAAACAATATTCAGTTTTTCTTCTTCAGTGTAGCCGGCAAGGCGTATAACTTCCATTCTATCAAGTAGTGGCCCAGGTATATTCATACTATTAGAGGTAGCAATAAACATAACTTCTGACAAATCGTAATCCACTTCCATATAGTGATCACTAAAGGTATTGTTTTGTTCTGGATCTAACACCTCCAACAATGCTGATGAGGGGTCACCTCGCATATCCATAGCCATTTTATCAATTTCATCTAGTAAGAAAAATGGATTTTTGACTTCAACTTTAGACATATTTTGAATAATCTTACCCGGCATTGAGCCGATATAAGTGCGTCGATGTCCTCGAATTTCAGCTTCATCTCGCACACCACCCAGAGACATGCGGGTAAACTTACGATTGGTGGCTCTGGCAATGGACTGTCCTAAGGAGGTCTTACCAACACCTGGAGGACCAACAAGGCATAGTATAGGTCCTTTAAGTTTTTTCATACGTTGTTGAACAGCTAGATATTCTAAAATACGCTCTTTTACTTTCTCAAGTCCATAATGGTCTTCATCAAGAATAGCTGCGGCTTTTGCCAAATCGAGACGTACTTTTGAACGTTTCTTCCACGGCACATTAGTCAGCCATTCTAAATAATTTCTTACAACAGATGCTTCTGCGGACATTGGAGACATCATTTTTAACTTGTTCAGTTCCGCCATGCCTTTTTTCTTGGCTTCTTCGGAAAGTCCAGTATTTTTTATTTTGTTCTCAAGCTCTTCCAGCTCATTGGGTATATCATCGATATCATTCAATTCTTTCTGAATGGCTTTCATTTGCTCATTGAGATAGTATTCCCGTTGGCTTTTCTCCATTTGCTGCTTAACACGTCCGCGAATACGTTTTTCTACTTGCAGAATGTCAATCTCAGATTCCATTTGTACCAATAAATGTTCTAAACGCTCACGAACATCCGAGATTTCTAAAATAACCTGTTTTTCTTCGATCTTAAGCAGCATGTGAGCAGCAATAGTATCTGCCAGGCGACTTGGATCTTCAATACTGGAAAGAGATGATAAAATTTCAGGCGGTACCTTATCATTCATTTTTACATATTGATCAAACTGATTCATTACAGTACGGGTTAATACATCAGCCTCTCTATCTTCAATCTTTTTATTTTCAAAAAGCGAAATTTGAGCAGTATAGTATTCTTCAGATGAAAATAAATTTTTAACTTCAGCACGCTCTTCGCCTTCAACAAGTACTTTTACAGTACCATCAGGTAATTTCAGCAGCCTGAGAATAGATGCTATTGTTCCAACTGAGTTGATATCTTCAGGTTTTGGATCATCTTCAGAGGCATTTTTCTGAGCAATTAAAAGAATTTTTTTATCTTCTTCCATTGCAGCTTCAAGTGCATTAATTGACTTTTCACGACCCACATAAAGTGGTATCACCATGTGTGGGTAGACAACAACATCTCTTAAAGGTAATACAGGATAAATTGATGTTGTATCTGCGATATCGGAAGTAGTATTGTTCTCATTCTCCATTAAGGAGGCCCTCTTAATATGACTTATCATAAACCAGGATAAAATATTATATTTTAAAAATGCAGTAAGTTTATAATATTTATTGGTATTTCGTAATTGATACTTGAATTAATCACTCGTGATAATTTAAGTAAATCTGTGTTTTCTATATAAAGAATATATGGGTGTTAAGAGTAAGAAATCAAGTCTATATGACGGTATTCAAGCAATCAAACACAAAAAAAGGGGCTTAAAGCCCCTTTTTTTTACGTTGAATGAGATATCACTCACCAGAAGCTTTTTTATCTTCATTAGCATAAATAAGCATGGGTTCGGATAAACCATTAATGACAGATTCATCAACAACAACAGTTTCTACATCATCTATTGAGGGTAATTCATACATTGTATCCAACAGACTGTGCTCTAAAATACTCCGTAAGCCACGTGCTCCTGTCTTTCTTTCCATAGCTTTTTGGGCTATAGCTCTTAGCGCTTCCTCACGCAAATCCAGTTCAGCACCTTCCATTTCGATTAATTTGCTGTATTGTTTTGCCAATGCATTTTTCGGCTCTGTCAGAATTCTGACTAATGCATCTTCATCCAATTCTTTCAATGTAGCAATAACAGGTAAGCGCCCGACAAATTCAGGAATTAAACCATAACGAGTTAAGTCCTGCGGTTCAATCCCGTCCAGTAAATCACCAAAACTCTTAGTATCATCTTTACTAGTCACTTCTGCACCGAAACCAATACCGCCTTTATCAGAACGATTACGGATAACAGTATCTAATCCAGAGAAAGCACCACCACAGATAAAGAGAATGTTGGCAGTATTAACCTGTAAAAACTCTTGCTGTGGATGCTTACGTCCACCCTGAGGCGGTACAGAAGCAACGGTACCTTCAATAAGCTTCAATAGTGCCTGTTGAACACCTTCACCGGAAACGTCACGAGTGATTGAAGGATTGTCTGATTTACGAGAAATCTTATCAATCTCATCAATGTAGACAATACCTGTTTGTGCTTTTTCTACATCATAGTCACATTTCTGTAGTAATTTTTGGATAATATTTTCGACGTCTTCACCCACATAACCCGCTTCAGTTAATGTAGTTGCATCAGCAATAGTAAACGGTACATCTAACATTCTGGCCAGAGTTTCAGCAAGCAGAGTCTTACCACAGCCGGTCGGGCCAATCAGCAGAATATTGCTTTTAGATAATTCAACATCATCTTTCTTGTGACCACTTTCAAGTCGTTTATAATGATTATAAACGGCAACTGAAAGAATTTTTTTGGCTTTTGCCTGACCAATCACATATTCATCTAAGGTTTTATTGATTTCACGTGGAGTAGGTAATTTGCTGCCGGGTACAGCACCTCCCTGCTCTTGAATTTCTTCACGAATAATATCATTACACAGCTCAACACATTCATCACAGACAAACACTGAAGGACCTGCTATTAGCTTTCTGACTTCATGCTGGCTTTTACCGCAAAAAGAACAGTACAACAGCTTGCCATTGTCATCTTTATTTTGAGTATCATCACTCATAAAACGAACCTCATATCAGGGTAGTATAAGCCCTTATTTATACATTAGTATCAGTTAAAAGTATTTTTAACTTTGAAACTATACTTTCAAACATACACTCTAACAAAATTGATTATTTTTAATATATAAGCCTAATTCATTAATAAATCAATAGTTATACGCAGATCAGTGTTTAAATTTATAATCACTTATCATTTTTTAGTTTGAAGATTCATCTGTTGTCGTCGCTGCACGATTGGCAATGACCTGATCAATTAAACCATAATCAACTGCCTGTTCAGCACTCAAAAAGTTATCTCTATCAGTATCCTGTGCGATAACATCAATATTTTGCCCCGTATGATCAGCCATAATATTGTTAAGCTTATCTTTCAAGGTAAGAATTTCTTTAGCATGAATGGCTATATCAGATGCCTGTCCCTGAAAACCACCCAAAGGCTGATGAATCATCATACGAGAATTAGGTAAACAATAGCGCTTACCTTTAGCACCACCAGTTAATAATAATGCACCCATACTGGCAGCCTGACCAATACACATGGTACTGACGTCTGGTTTAATAAACTGCATTGTATCATAAATTGCCATGCCGGCAGTCACTGAACCTCCAGGTGAATTTATATACAGATGAATGTCTTTGTCTGGATTTTCAGATTCAAGAAACAATAATTGTGCGACAATTAAGTTGGCCATATGATCTTCTACCTGGCCTACCATAAAAATCACCCGCTCTTTTAATAATCGTGAATAGATATCATATGAGCGTTCCCCTCTTGATGTCTGTTCGATAACCATTGGCACAAGTCCAAGGGCATCAGCTTGTACAGAACCGCTGGTGATTTCATTATTTATCATTAAGTTACAATCCTTTATTAAGATTATTTCTAGTTGTTTTAATAGAACATTTTGTATTCGTAATTTTATAATAATTCTAATACAATAATAAAAGTAGAGTTAGAAATAATAGCAGCTCTACTTAATCATTGTAATTGACATGAAGTGAATTAAGCTTCTTCTTCTTCAGTTTTCGGATTCATAAATTCAGTGAAGCTAAAATCTTTATCTGATACAGAAGCTTGTTCACATGCCCAATCAACAATTTTTTCTTCTAATACAAAGGACTCAATTTCAGCTATTTTTTCTTTATGAGATTTATAATAATCCATCACTTCCTGTGGGTTCTCATAAGTGGCTGCCATCTCAACAATTTTTGCCATAACTTCTTCTTGGGGTGCAGTAATTTCATTTACTTTAACTAATTCGGCAAGCAGCATACCAAGAGAAACTCTCTTTGTTGCCTGCTCTTCAAATAAGCTGGTTTGTAATTGAGCTTCGCCCTGACCTTGCATCTGATATTGAGATTGCATTTGCTCAGCCATATTTTTAGCTTCTTCTTCAACCAGTGCCTTAGGTACGATAATGTCATTGATATCAAGAACAGCATCCATAACCTGATTCTTAAGCTTCGCAGCAACAGCTTTATCTAACTCTATCTGCATATTCTTTTTAACTTCTTCACGAAATGCATCATTACCGCCTTCAGAAACACCAAATTTTAAATAAAATTCATCGTTTAGCTCTGGAAGTGTAGCTTCTTTAACTGCTGAAACAGTAATGGCAAACTGAACATCTTTGCCGGCAACATCTTTATAATGATATTCTTCAGGAAATTTAAGATCAAGAGTCAGGCTGTCACCTGCTTTTGCACCGATAACACCATCTTCAAAGCCCTCAATCATTTGCCCCTGACCTAAAGTCACAGGCACTTGCTTACCTTCATTACCTTTAAACTCTTCACCATCAATAGTACCAACAAAATCAACGACAACCTGATCTTCTTTCTGGGCACCACGTTCAACATCAGTAAATGTCTGATTTTGTTTACGAATGTTTGCAATAGTTGAATCAATATCACTGTCACTAATGGCTACGTTGGCTTTTTCAAAGCTCTGACCATCTAAAGATGCTGGTGTGATTTCTGGATACACTTCAAAGAGTGCTTTATAGGAAACATGATCTTTATCGTCATTCTCAACCATATTAATAGTTGGCTGACCAGCAGGCTTGAGTTTTTCCTGATTAACGGCTTCAAAATAGCTTTGTTGCAGCTTTTCATTTAAAACTTCTGCTTCAACGGCACCGCTATAACGCTTCTTAATGACAGCCATAGGGATTTTACCTGGACGAAAACCATTAATTTTTGCAGTTTTTGTTAAAGATTGTAAACGAGTATTTACTTCACCATTAATATCTGATGTTGGAAATTGAACCGTCATTTCTCTTTCAAGACCTTCTTTTGTTTCTACAGAAACTTGCATTTTTTATCCTCGTTACAATCAAATTAATTTTAAAAACTCATTACCTGTAAAAATTAATTAACTAAAATTCACAGGTAATGAGTTCTATCTAAATATGGCTATGTTTTATATATAGCTTAGCAGGCTATTATACAAGATATTAGCGTTAATAATTAATACTTTTTAACAAAGAAATTAAGAAAAAGGGTAATTTTTTATGCTTGAGAGACAGAAACAGGGAAAAAGTGATTTATGTTAGGTAATTAGTTTAGAAAACAGATGTGAAATGTAATAAGAGAATATTTATAGCAGGGAGATGAATAGTTTAACAGGATAAATAAATGGTGCGGATGGAGAGACTCGAACTCTCACGACTTGCGCCACTGGTACCTAAAACCAGCGTGTATACCAATTTCACCACATCCGCGAAATATTTATTTACTTATTACTACTTTTTTACTTTTGGCTCTTAACATTTAGTTGCTGACAAGTGGCTTCTATTTAGTCGATCCTGAAAAAAGATAATCATCATGAATCGATAGATTATCGTACAACATTAATTGTAATTTTATTGTTCCTGATCAAATT
>JAHXIM010000002.1 GCA_025655635.1 gamma proteobacterium symbiont of Lucinoma myriamae
ATAACATTTCTGGTTGATCTGGTCACTCAAAAGCAGGATTAATTCCTTATATTTCAAATAGATGACATGTTTTTCAGGGTTGACTACTTATTACTGACAATGAAGCAGCTTGATTGTTTTGGCTCAATTTTCTAGTAATTTCATTTAAAACCATCCATTTCTTACTACACCAGTCTGGAGCTAATAATAAATTTTCTGATGCTGTTCCTGTCAGGCGATGAAAAATCATATCATCAGGAGCCATTTTAACCATATTAACCACTGTATCGATATATTCACTCATAGTAAGCGGCTGATAGTTACCATTTTTCCACTGACGGGCGATCTGAGTCCCCTTAACAATGTGCAGAGGATGGATTTTGATCCCTTTAGGTTTCGTCTCCAGCACCCGTGACATACTGGTCAAACTATGTTGTGCAGTTTCTGTGGGCAAACCAACAATAAGATGTGTACAAACCTGTAAACCATATATATGAGCACGTTGAATGGCATCTTGATATTCAGCAAAGCCATGCCCTCGATTCACTTCTTTTAACGTACTATCAAAACTAGACTGCAAGCCCAGTTCCAACCAGATTTCATAGCCTTGCTCTTGATAGTGTGCCAATAATTTTAACACACCATCAGGTACACAATCCGGGCGGGTACCAATGGATAAACCAATGACATCCGGATGAGACAAGGCATTATCATAAAGCAGTTTTAGGTAATTAATATCAGCATAAGTATTGGTGTAAGCCTGAAAATAGGCAAGATAACGGGTAGCACCCGTTCGCTTTAAAATAACTTGTCGCCCAGCCTCTATTTGCTCATCAACTGCTGGTGGTTTTCTGGAATTAGGGCTAAAAGAAGTGTTATTACAAAAGGTACAGCCGCCGATTCCCTTGGTGCCATCTCGGTTAGGGCAGGTAAACTGAGCATCTATTGATAGTTTGTGGACTTTATAGCCATATTTTTCACGCATGGCTCTGCCAAAGGTCAGAACGGTCTGATCAAGGTACATGAATATCTATGGGTTGATGATTGAAAACAAACATATGAAGTGAAAATGCCTTACAATAACTCAAGGACAACTATTGTAAATAAATTCGACACATTAAACAATAAGTGAAGCCAGACTACTAGTACTTATTCTGTCGGCTAATTCATCCTGTCGAGAATATCTCTGGCAATAGCGCTGATAACATCCTCACGATTAGGTTTTCTACGCTCAATTCCACTACGGCGTTCCGAAATCACCTGATACCCTTCATTATCGATCACAGGAAAAGACACATTTTTATTGGCTTCCCGTCTATCATTGCTATGTTGCATTTCTGCCCCTGAAAATCAGTCAAAACTCTTCATTAAATCACGTATATTACACACAATACGAAGACATATCCTGTTTTTAAGCACTTAAAAATCATACTATCCTGACAAACAATATAATAACATCAAAGAACTAGATAAAAAACAACAATTGTAAAAAAAACCTTCAAGACTCAAACTAACTGATTAGATAAACATACGAGATAGTCATTTCATTTCAAATGAAGTGCTTTTTTTAATAATTTAATCTCTTCTGAATAGCGATTCTTATCTTTCATCATTTGTTGAATTTTATCAGCAATATCTGTAGCAGAATTATCTGTATACAAAACCCCTTTATAAAAATATTCACGTAATACCAGAGTATCGCTCAGTATCATTGGTTTTTCTACTGAAACACTTTCATATGCACCACAGAGCAGACAATGCTCTCTATTTGTCAAATCAAGCGTAACATCAACCTGATTGATTAAAGAGTAATATTCTGCGTCAGATACAAAGCCTGTTAGGATAATATTCGGAGGCAGCTCTTTTACTTGTTTTGATGTTAATTTTTTATGATAATTACCCGTAATATAAATATGGTACCCTTCGGGTAACAGCGTTGCTGAATCAATTACAGATTGATAAGGTTCATCTTTAGACCAGGTACAAATATATAGTACAGAAAATTCGTTATTGTCTAATTCATTCGTAATGGGTATATCGGGTAGTGGATCAGGTACTAACACTGCTCTACCATTTTTTTTATGAACATAATCAACTAGGGCCTGATTAGTTACAATTGTCAATGGTGTAACTTTTAGTAACAATGCAGCAACCCAATTTAATATTTTTGATTCACCTTCTTTTGGAAATAAGCCACTATTATGCGCATCAACAATAAGATGCTTAAAACATAAACGAGCAAAAATATTAGCGACACAAGCCAATACAATAGAAGGATTTTGCACGACTATATTCTTTGCTCGTGTTGCCAGAATTATTCGAAATGTTGATAAAACTAATGGAAAATAACCAATTAATCGATGTGTTTTTGACTCTAATTGATATAATTTCGCTCCTAAATGATAGCTTAGAGTCTTATTTCTTAACTGTTGTTCCCATGTAATCCATATAACATTAGGGTCATTAGCTACATTCATTGCCTAACCAGTTGATGATAAACTCCAGAAAATTGCTCCATAAACACTTAAATTCTCCTCGTTAACTTATTCTTAACATAATCAGTTCGTTTTTTACCCTAATCTTGGGTTCCAGATAACTTGTTTTTCTTTTTTTAAATAGCGGAAAAATGCATGGGCTGACGCAATATTAAGCAAAGAAAAATAATAGGGTAATGTAAAATACATTAAACCATTCGGCTTTGCTCTAAACATAAATCCTACATATGCAAAGCTATAAAAAACACACTGAAAAGCCATCAATATTTTATACAAAACATGTTCAGAAAAAAGCAACGCATTTAAAATAATCAAAACTATTAATGGAATAAAAACTAAATAACGCAGTAACTTATGTGAGATTAGCTGTAATGAAAACAGATGAAAGCGAAATGGATTTAACAGCTGTTTCATGTCATACAATGCCCACATAGCTCTTAAAGCAACACGCACTCTCATTCGATATTCTTGTTCCGCATCACTAACAACATGCTCTTTTAGTATAGCTTTTGATTCATACGCCACTTTATAACCTTGCTCCACAACCTTTAAAGGCAGCACAAAGTCTAACAACTGATCAGCATTTAATTGTCGGTATAATTCTGTACGCATTGCATCAATACCACCATCCACACCGATAACTGAACCAACCTTAGTTTCAAGTGCTCTGATCATATTTTCATATTTCATATAGGCGCTGCAGCCATCACCAACCATTGAAGCATCAGAATTAACGTATACCATTTTTCCTGTCACATAACCTACATCAGGATTAGTAAAATTATTAACTAAATACTGAAGTGCATCTGTCTGGTAAATTGAATTAGCATCGGAAAAAACTAAAATATCACCCTTTGCAAGCGACACAATAAGATTCAAGCCTGCTGTTTTGCCTTGTCTGGGTACTTGTTTCACCAGTTTGACAGAAACATCTGTTCCTGAAAATGATTCAACGATGCAATCAGTTGCATCAGTTGATTCATCAGAGACGACTATGATTTCCAATTTATCCTTTGGATAATCTAAATCCATTTTATTTTGGATTGTTGCTTTTATATCTTTTTCTTCATTGAAGGCCGCAATCAATATGCTTACATTGGGTTCGTATGAATCATTGAATTTATTGGGATTTGAGTTACCCGATAATAGTTTTATGAGTAGTGGGTACCCAATGTAGATGTAAAAGACATAAAATGCACATAACCAAAAAATGATTATTGTTATCATAGTTGAACCTTGTAGGGCTGGCTTACTGGCATTGTCTTTTATCTTTTTTTTACATTGTAATAATCTTTGTACCAGCTTGCAAATGCCTTAATACCTTTATCAACTGTGGTAGATGGTTTGTAATCAACATCTTTGACAAGCTCGGTGACATCAGCGTAGGTATCAGGCACATCACCAGGTTGTAAAGGCAGTAGATTCTTTTCAGCAGTTTTACCAAGATGTTTTTCTAATGTTTCAATATAAGTCATTAATTCAACAGGCTGCTGATTACCTATATTATAGATACGCCATGGTGCTGGGCTTGTTGCGGAATCAGGGCTTTGACCACTCCACTCTGGATTGGGTTGTGCAACATTATCAAGCACTCGAATAATCCCCTCAACAATATCATCAATATAGGTAAAATCTCTCCGATGCTTACCATAATTATAGACATCTATCGCTTTACCTTCATAAATTGCTTTAGCAAATTTTTGTAAAGCCATGTCGGGACGGTCCCAGGGACCATAGACAGTAAAAAATCTCAGCCCGGTTGTTGGAAGCTGATAGAGGTGACTATAGGTATGCGCCATTAACTCTCCTGATTTTTTGGAAGCGGCATAGAGCGAAATCGGATGGTCCACATTGTCATGAATTGAAAATGGCATGCTTTCATTCAGGCCATAAACAGAACTGGAGGACGCATACACAAGATGTTTCACCTTATTGTGTCGGCAACCTTCTAATATATGTGCAAAACCAACAATATTACTATCAATATAAGATAGTGGGTTTTCAATGGAGTAGCGTACTCCTGCCTGAGCAGCTAGATTCACTACCTTTTCAAACTGTTCCTCTGCAAATAATGACTCCATTTTATCACGGTCAGCCAGATCCATTTTGATAAAACGAAACGATCCTTTTTTGGTTGACTCTATGGTAGAAAACGTATCTTCTATTCTTTTTAAACGCGCTTTTTTGAGTCTGACATCATAATAGTCATTAAGGATATCAATTCCAACAACATCGTCACCACGAGCTAAAAGTTCTTCTGATAATTTCGAACCTATAAAACCGGCAGCACCAGTGACTAAAATTTTCATTTTTTTCCTTTCGCTATTGTATTATTAAGTGAGAGAGTTTGATTTTACACTTTAAAATCCCTGAGCCAATAATGTATATTCTTTTTGTGTATAAATCATTATGTTATAATCAATTTTTTTAATTATAAGGGTATTATTTTGAAAATTGCTATCGCAGGAACCGGATATGTCGGTTTATCAAATTCAATGCTATTGTCACAACATAATGAAGTCATTGCTCTTGACATTGATGAAAAAAAAATTAATTTACTCAATTCACAAAAGTCACCGATTCAAGATGCAGAAATTGAAGATTTTTTAGCTCATAAAGCTCTTAATTTTCAGGCAACTCTTGATAAAAAAAAGGCATACACCAATGCCGATTATGTCATCATTGCAACTCCTACAGACTATGATCCTAAAACAAATTATTTTAATACCAGCTCTGTCGAATCTGTTATCAGAGATGTAATAAATATCAACCCCCTTGCTGTAATGGTAATAAAATCAACCGTACCCGTCGGATATACAGAGAAAATAAAACAACAACTCGACTGTGACAACATTATTTTTTCACCCGAATTTTTAAGAGAAGGAAAAGCACTTTATGACAACTTACATCCTTCCAGAGTTATTATAGGTGAAGATTCCCAAAGAGCTAAAATCTTTGCTGATTTATTAGTTCAGGGTGCTGTAAAAAAAGAAATCAATATTTTATTTATTGAATCAACCGAAGCAGAGGCAGTGAAACTATTTTCAAATACTTATTTAGCCATGCGAGTTGCTTATTTTAATGAACTGGATTCTTATGCTGAAGTACATGGTTTAAATTCAAGACAAATTATCGAGGGTGTTGGACTTGATCCCAGAATAGGTTCTCATTATAACAATCCTTCATTTGGATATGGAGGTTATTGTCTGCCAAAAGATACAAAACAATTAAGAGCAAACTATGAAGATGTACCTAATTGCCTGATTGACTCAATTGTTACTGCCAATAGTACACGTAAAGATTTTATTGCAGAGTCAATAATAAAAAGAAATCCTACTGTGGTAGGAGTCAATCGTCTTGTTATGAAAAGTGGCTCCGATAATTTTCGCGCGTCTTCAATTCAAGGCATTATGAAACGTATTAAAGCCAAAGGTATTGAGGTTGTGATTTATGAGCCAGAGCTTAATGAGACAGAATTTTTTCACTCAAAAGTCATTAAAGATTTAGATGAGTTTAAAGCTCTTTCTGATATTATTGTTTCCAATCGTATGACAGATGATCTTCTCGATGTTCAAGATAAAGTTTATACAAGGGATTTGTTTGGTAATGATTAAGTACTTCAGGTAGTAACTAAACTTTCAAAAAAAGTTCATCCATTCTTCCCCATTCAAAGTCACTGAATAATCGAATAAGTCTTTTTTCTGTTTTGTGTAAATTAAGATAATGTCTGAAACGTGATTTTAAATTTGCTTTATGTTGTTTTGGTTGCTCAGGATCAATTTCCCAGGGATGAAAATAAAAAATGGCTGCTTGTTTATCACAAATATTCACCTGTTGAATATTCCATCTAGAAATAACATAAGGGTAAAAGCGAAAAAAGCCACCGCCACCTGCAGGAAAGTTTTTATTGGCAATTTTTACTGTTGTCACCGGAATTTCCAATAAACCATTTTCACATTGATAAGCAAAGCGCGACGCATCAGGAATACCATAAAGATCATGTTTCACTGGATACACACTTGAGCTGTATAGGTAGCCTGCATCAAACAACTCATCATGAGCCCAGTGGTTTTCTTTATTAATAGAGTAACTGGGAGCACGATAACCTGTGACCTGCACACCTGACATATCCTCCAGAATCGTTTTTGCTTGAGTAATATCCTCTCTGAACTCTGAACGAGATTGAAAAGTTACTCTTTGATGTCCATAACCATGGCTGGCTAATTCATGTCCTTGATCGATAATTCGTTTTACGATACCGGGATAGCGTTCAGCGACCCACCCCAGGACAAAAAAAGTACTTTTTATATCATGAGCATCAAATAGATCCAATATTCTATTGGTATTTTTTTCCACTCTGTGAGGAAAGTTTTCCCAATCTGAACGTAATATACTGTCTTCAAATGCTGAAACCTGAAAAAAGTCTTCAACATCAACTGTCATCGCATTTTTAATAATCTTTTTTTCTGCATGACTTTGTTTAATCAATATTACTTACCCAAAGATTTTTTAAAGGTTGCTATTTCTTGCTCAACTTTAAGTTCAAAATTTTTAATTGTTTCTTCAATATCAACAAAATCAGAAGATATTGTTT
>JAHXIM010000386.1 GCA_025655635.1 gamma proteobacterium symbiont of Lucinoma myriamae
TATTGTAACATTTCTGGTCTTTATGGTCACTCAAAAATAGGGATAATTCCTTACATTTCAAATAGATAATATATTTTTCAGGGCTGACTAATTATATTGTTTTTTTTACTATTGTCGGGCTAATCTGGTATTGGTGGAATTCCATTAGTGCCTATGAAGTTGCATACAAAGAGGCGAAAGCAGCTTGTCGGCGCCTTGAATTACAATTTCTGGATGATACTCTGGATGTGATTAAGTTTCGCTTATGCCGACATTCCAGAGGACATATGCAAATCTGTCGTATTTATGAATTTGAATTCAGTAGTGATGGTGATAGTCGTTATAAAGGTTACGTAAAACTCAGCGGCTTAAAATATGATACTATTGATATGGAAGCCTATAAAATAGAGACAGAGTAAGCCATATGGTTTATGGATACAATTGCAGAGGTGTTTCTTGTAATATTGCTAGCTGTTCTTTTAATTGTAAGATATGTTCACCCCAAAATTGTTCAGTATTAAACCAGGGAAAAGCTCTTGGAAAAGCGGGGTCATCCCAGCGTTTTGCCAGCCAGCCCGCATAATGTATGATCCTCATACTTCTTAGTGATTCAATTAAATTCAGCTCTGTGAGATTAAAATCACAAAATTCCTGATAGCCTTCTAATATTTCCCGTATTTGCATTTCCTGTTCGTGACGTTCACCCGAAAGCAGCATCCAGAGATCCTGAATGGCAGGGCCGTTTCGGCTGTCATCAAAATCAACAAAATGAGGGCCATTATCTGTCCATAGAATATTACCCGGGTGACAATCACCGTGCAGACGAATTAATTCGGGAGGGAATTGCTGATAGTTACTTTCAACATGCTGTAAAATATCACCGACAATAGCTTCATATGATTCTCTAAAAAGAGAAGGCATGAAATCATGTTCTAAAATATAGTTAAAGGGTATGCTGATAAAGGATTCAATGGACAATGTTGGACGATATTGAAACTGTCTTGCTTTGCCAATGGCATGAATTCGGCCCATTAGTTTTCCCAGCCAATATAAATGATCCATATCGGTTAATTCCGGTGCGCGACCGCCACGACGTTTATAAAGGGCAAAGCGGTAACCTTTATAAGTAAATAAGCTTTCTTTTGTGGCAGCAGAAGATCCTTCGGGTGTGACTGGCAGATAAATAGGCGGGATTGCAGGAATATCTAATTCATGTAAATCTCTGGAAAAATGATGTTCTTCTAAAATCTGTTCATCAGTCCAGCGGCCGGGGCGGTAAAACTTGGCAATAATAGGCTGTTCATCTTCAATACCTACCTGATAAACTCGATTTTCATAACTGTTCAAAGCAAGTATTCTGGCATCTGATAAATAGCCTTTGCTTTCCACTGAATTAATGACCGTATCAGGATCCAGTCTGGAGTAATCTTCGGTTGTTGCAATAATATCTGTCATAATAATAAATCGTTACTCTTTTTTAAACAGGCTTTTTGTTAGTTGATATGCTTGCGGCTTACAACTTTTTAAGCACTAAAGCCCTGGCTAAAAAAAGCGCCAATTGCCTGTGTTAGCTGCTCTGAACGTTCTGGTGAACGAAATTTTTCTAAAATATGGGTGCGCATGCCGGGTATAAACATCAGATCAGATAATATCGTATTAAATGCAGCCTGTCGCTGAATTGTTTCCTGCTCTGGAGTGTAATCTGTTTCCTGATTGATAACATTGGTATTGGCCAGTGCTTCTAAAAAAGGCGACAGGATTTCTGTATGCGCTATCAGCGGCCAGCATCGGCCTGCAATGGTGGCTAATACTTCTATATTTGTGCCGGCACTTGAATTTAAGATACTGCGTAATAATTGAATGTGCAAGTCTTGATCAGCTGATTGTGCGCTTGCTTTGACAGATGCAGTACATAAGGCAATGAGTTCCAGGTGTTCATTCGTTGTGCTGTTCTCTTCTTCAAGAGGATCTTCAAATGCTTGTTGGAGTTTATGGTAAATTGCTTGAGTGAGTTGTGTTGATATTACCTGATTTTCAAGACACATTGCGAATGCCTGAAAGGGGGGGGAAGGCAGTTGAGTAATGCTGTCACTAATGAGTTGTTCATTGCTTTTATCGTTATACTTTTCATCAAGACGTGTGGCAAAATCTGCAATTCCCTGAAGGCCAAGCTGACTCCATTGTGCAAAGTTACTTTTGTCGGACAGATAATGTTGCGTTCCGTGATAATAAGCCGATGCAGGTAAAGAAAACTGTTTGTGTACAATGGCATGAAAGTTTGCCAGTTGTTCTTCTTTGGGTTGATATCCATAAGGATTATCCTTCATGGCACTTTCCAGAGAGTTGAGTTTAGCCGCTGTGGTTTGATGTTTATTATGTTGAGCATCGTCCAGATAACTTCCTAATGCCTCAAATAAACGGCGTAAAAAGTCATCTCTGGCGGCCAGATTTAATTTAGCCTGTTCGTCCAGAGGAAGCTTAAGGAACCAGACATAGTGATTGTTTACGGATGTCTCTATCGGAGGCTTCTCTTGCCAAAAAACAATTGCTAACCAGGCATGCTGCAGGAAAGGTGATTGCCAGGCGATATTATTTTCTTCAAAGTCAGTGAATGTCTGCTTATCAACAGCATGAATGAGACGGCCCGTATTGTAGCATTGAAAATGACAACCAATGTCAGAAAAAAATTGATGGATACTACTCATTGTTGTCATAAATGCTTCTCATAAAAAATTCTCATAACTATTTTCACTTATCGGTATGGCTGGATATATTGGGGGACTAAACAGGGTTCTATTATTCTTTAAAGACCAGTTGTCCTGAGGTATAACTGAGTTGCGCCTCTCCAGTGAGAAATTTGAGCAGATGTTTACCGATTAACTCATTTCTCCAGCCGGATAATACGCTGAGTTCCCGTTGTCCCTTGATCAGTGCATCGAGTTCTTTGCGAGAACATAAGCACTGCGGGCTGATGCTATTGTTATTAGCAGAAAGATGAACAATGGCCATCAGGCAATCAGCCAGAGCCTGTTCATTTTGTGATAATTTTTTATAAGCAGGTAGTGTGGGACAGTTTTTATCTGCCGTATCAAGGCCCTGTTGAATAAGAGTTAAGATTGCTGCGCCATTATATTCAAGAAATTTGTAGCTTAATCTCTGATGTTCCTGCAGTTCACTTAGGTTAGCAGCCGGGTTAATTGACAAATCAATTAGTACGTCATCAGCAATTACTCTGCGTCTTGGGCGGTTTTGCTTAAGAGCAAGTTCTTCACGAAAAGCTGCTAATTTCTTTAAAATAGCTAACTTCTGCTTTTTAAGTTTATTCACACCTTTTACCTTACGCCAGATTGTATCTGGTGAGGGTTCGTATGTTGCTGTGTCAGATAAAAATTGAAAATCTTTTTCCAGCCAGTTTGAACGCCCTAAATCCTGTAGCTTTTGTTGTTGTAATGGATAAAGTTTTGCCAGATAACGAACATCATCTGCGGCATAATCAATTTGTTTCTGGCTTAGAGGTCGTTTGAGCCAGTCGGTACGTGTTTGAGACTTGTCTAGTTCTACATTTAATAGCTGCTTGACCAGAGCTGCATAGCCAATTTGTTCACCATATCCTAATAATGCTGCACATACCTGAGTATCAAAAAGTGACTCAGGTACAGATTGATTTAAATAATAAAAAATTTCCATATCCTGGCGAGCTGAATGCAGGACTTTGGTGATATCTTTATTATATAAAACGGCCATTAAAGGGCTTAAATCCGTAATCGCCAGCGGATCAATAATGGCAATTTGCTGACCATCACAAATTTGTAATAAAGCCAATATCGGATAATACGTGGTTTGTCTGACAAATTCTGTGTCTAATGCCAGAAAGTCACTTTGAGCAAAGTGTTGGCAAATAGCTGTCAGTTTTTCGTTAGTATCAATAAAATGAACTTGCATTGAGCGCCCTGAAACCTGTTTTTAATGTTTTGAATTAATTGTTCTAAATCTGTATTGAATGCCTTATTGGCCATGCATTTTAACTTAACAGTGGCCATTAAGAAATATATGATGAATAGTTATCGTATAACACCTTGAAACACAACTGATTTAAAGCTAAATTTAATGTATAAATGAAGTTTTCTTTTTTGAGGTGTAATACGATGAGTACCTATAAACAAATATTGGTCGCAGTAGATTTATCTGATGATTCTCAAAAGCTTTGTCGTAAGACTTTAGACATTGTTAAAGAGGATAAAGTGAATATTGTTTTAATCCATGTTGTTGAATTTATGTATCAAATGGGGATGTCTTATGACCCAATGTTTATCCTTCAATGGAAGATTTATCTGAAAATGAAGCACTTTTGATAAAGTCTGGCGAGGAAAAGATGGCACAGCTGATAAAAGCAATGTCTATTCCTGAGACTGCTTGTGTTGAAAGTTCTGTAATTTCAGGTGTCCCAAAAACTGAAATACTACGCCTTGCTGAAGAAAAAAAGACTGACCTCATTGTCTGTGGTTCACATGGACGTAGTGGTTTTGCATTGCTGCTGGGCTCTACTGCTAATGCAATTTTGCATCATGCACCGTGTGATGTACTGGCAGTCAGAAGCAAAAAAGCGAAAGAATAAGTAACTGATTATATTCTAAAATTCATTGATTTTGTAATGGAATTATCATAAAATACCGCATCTAATTTTTCCGAGAATATCGTGTTCTTGCTTGAACTATTTCAGACTTGAAATGCGTCTTCTGTGTATTAATAGCTTTATTTATACTTCTAACAAGTACCTGAATATTGCGTACACACTGTCGTATTTTACTGAATTCTAACGAGTTTAGGCTGGCAGCTTAATGTGCTTATTGCTTGTAAAAGATATTCATCTTCCAAAATTTAATGCAGAATAAAGTAGAGTAAGAAATAAATATCAACTCTAGCTGATTTCTCCGGGTAAGTAAAAACAATGAATTCAATCAGACGATTTTTACCTTTTTTAAGGTGGTTTCCAATGGATGGGAATACCGTTAAAGCTGATATGATTGCAGGTATCACTGTTGCATTAGTATTGATTCCACAATCCATGGCGTATGCATCACTGGCAGGTCTTCCGGCTTATTTTGGTCTGTATGCTGCTTTCCTGCCGGTTATGGTTGCCGCCTTATGGGGTTCTTCGAGTCAATTAGGTACGGGTCCTGTGGCTGTTGTTTCATTGTTAACTGCTTCCGCTATTACTCCTCTTGCCCCGGTTGGTTCACCTGAGTTTATTTCTTTAGCTATTATGCTGGCCTTTATGGTTGGTGCATTTCAGTTTATGCTGGGTGTCTTAAAGCTGGGAGTGATAGTCAATTTCTTATCTCACCCGGTAATTGTTGGTTTTACTAATGCTGCTGCTATGGTTATCGCACTCTCTCAGCTTAATAAAATTTTTGGTGTTGAAAAACCAAGTAGTGAATTTTTTCTAGGTGATATCTGGGGTGTAGTTCAAAACCTAGCTGATACCCATATGGTAACACTGGCTTTTGGTGCACTTTCTGTTTTTGGTATTATGTTTGCTAAAAAGAAATGGCCGAAATTACCAGGCGTTCTGATTGCTGTTGCAGGTACTACTATTGTTAGTTGGGCTATTGGCTTTGAAGGTATGGGTGGTGCTGTTGTTGGTACAATCCCTGAAGGCTTGCCTTCTCTCTCTATACCTGAGTTCAATCTGGACGTTTTGGGCACTCTCGTTTCCAGTGCGATTGTTATTTCCCTGATTGGTTTTATGGAAGCAATTTCTATTGCTAAAGCGATGGCTGCTAAGACCAAAGAACGTATTGACCCAAGTCAGGAACTAATGGGGCAGGGCCTGGGTAATATGGTTGGGGCTATGAGTTCTTCATATCCAACCAGTGGTTCTTTTTCACGTTCAGCAGTTAACATAAATGCTGGTGCTCTTACCGGCATGTCATCCGTATATACCGGAATTATTGTTTTAATCACTTTATTGTTCTTGACACCACTGCTGTATCATTTGCCCAAAGCGGTACTGGCTGCGGTTATCATGACTGCTGTATTTGGTCTGATTAATTTTGGGTCAGTTAAACACGCCTGGCATGCCTCCCGCCATGATGGTATTGCTTCAATTGTTACTTTTATAGCAACACTTGGTTTTGCACCTCACCTGGACAAAGGTATTGAAATTGGTGCTGGTCTGGCAATTCTTCTGTATTTGTACCGTACTATGAGTCCTCGTGTGGCTATTCTGGGGCGTTATAAGGATGGCACGTTACGTGATGTGAAAGTGAATGATCTGGATACCAGTGAGCAAATTATCGCTATTCGTTTTGATGGCTCACTCTATTTTGCTAATGTCGCTTATTTTGAAGATGCAATTCTTGAAGCCGTGAGCGATAAGCCTGATGCAGAATTTATTCTGGTAGTCGGCGATGCCATTAATCAATTAGACGCGTCAGGAGAAGAAGTGCTGCAACATCTTAATCAACGTCTAAGAGAAAACAATATTCAAATTGTTTTTAGCGGCTTAAAACGCCAGGTTTTAATGGTGATGCGTGAAACTGGTTTATTTGATGAAATTGGTCAGGAAAATATCTTTGCTAATGAAGATATGGCTCTGGAAACGATTTATAAGCGTCTCGGCGATACCTCAGAGTTTGATTCTGCCAACTGTCCTCTGACTTATCCCAGAGCCGTTCAGGAATCAGTTTAACTATTTTCTGAACTACAGGTACAGCTAGTGTCAGCCCATAAACAGGTGGATTCCTTTATGGGTTAGGCAGTGGTTCTTGCGTTTACCATTCAGGGTTTAATAAGCTATTGAATTGTTGCTAGTGTTTTTGTCCAGGGATGCTCTTTTATATGTGACGGGCTTTTTTTGAAGTATGTTTATTAAAAATTAAACAATCAGCTCAGGTTTATTTTCTTGAACCCGGACCATTAACTTCAATACCATTACTCATATAAGAGTGAAAATATTCAAGTGCTTTATATTCATCACTTTGAGCCGGGAATGGGTATACGTCAAAACTTCCCACGTTGACGGATCATGCCACTTTATTTAAGGGCTGAATTTTTTCAGTTAAATTCCATGGCATAAATTGATC
>JAHXIM010000523.1 GCA_025655635.1 gamma proteobacterium symbiont of Lucinoma myriamae
ATAAACCAAGCAATATCAATACTTAGTGCGTACTTTTACTCTATTTCTTGAACAGAGTTCAGGTTACTTAGTTTATAAATACTTTCATACAATTATAAACGGGGCCTCTATGTGTCTTGGTATTCCAATGAAAATACTGGCAATTGATCAGTTTATGGCTCGCTGTGAGGCCAAGGGCATTGAACGTGATGTCAGTTTATTTATGTTACAGGATGAGCCTGTAGAAGTGGGTGATTATGTCGTTGTCCATGTCGGCTATGCCATTCAAAAAATGTCTGAAGCTGAGGCTATAATTGCCTGGCAGGTTTATGATGAAATGCTCTCTTTAGATGAGCAAACTCAAGTAGAGTAAAGTAATGCATGAATTATCGGTTTGTCAGAGCATCATCACTCAGGTTGCTCAAATTGCCCATGAAAATAATGCGCTGGCAGTGACTAAGGTCATTGTGCAAATTGGCCCCTTATCAGGCATTGAAGCCCCTTTATTAGAACATGCTTTCCCCATTGCCAGTGCAGGGAGCATTGCTCAGGATGCTGCTTTAGAAACACAAATACTACCCATCAGGGTACGCTGTAATATTTGCGGCAATGAGAATGAAGCCGCTATCAGTAAATTACTGTGCAGTGCCTGTGGTTCCTGGCAAACGAGTCTGTTAAGTGGTGATGAAATGTTGTTAAAATCAATTGAACTGGAAAAATCAGAGGAGCAAGCTCATGTGTGATACCTGTGGATGCAACGTCACCGATGCAAACCGTAATCTGGTTGAAGCTGGCGGCAAGCATGCAAAAACCAAAGCAGGGAATGAAGCGGTTGAAGTATTACAAAACCTGCTGCACGAAAACAATCATCGTGCCGCACATAACCGGGAACATTTTGACAAACATCAGGTATTAGCCATTAATCTGATGTCTTCACCCGGCTCTGGAAAAACAGCCTTGCTAGAAGCCACTATTGATGCCTTAAAAAACAGCTCTGAAGCATTTTCAATCGGTGTCATTGAAGGTGATTTAGAAACCGAAAATGATGCTCAGCGAATTCGAGATAAGCATATTCCTGCCATACAAATAACCACCGGCAGTGCCTGTCATCTGGATGCCTATATGGTCCATGACGCTCTGCATGAATTGTCATTGGAGGGACTGGATATTGTCTTTATCGAAAATGTCGGCAATCTGGTTTGCCCTGCAAGTTTTGATCTGGGACACCATCTAAATGTCACTTTACTGTCTGTCACTGAAGGCGATGATAAACCTGCAAAGTATCCCGTTATGTTTCGCGCTTCAGATTTAACACTATTAAGCAAATCTGATTTATTAACAGTACTGGATGACTTTGATGTTACCAGGGCAGAAGAAAATATTAGAAATCTCGCCAACCCCGCACCTGTTTTTCAGCTCTCTGCCCGTAAAAATATAGGCATGGAAGCATGGATTAACTGGCTAAAACAACAAATACAACATTATAAGGGACATCTTGAATCAGGTGAAACAGTCTTACCTAAAATTCAAAAAGAAGGACAAACATTACATAAAGCTCGTTATGTTTGAACGGCAGTAACTCAAACCAGAGCATACAAATTCTGACAACAAGTAAATTTAAATAAAAGCTTCAATCTGATCTTGCTGGGACGAATTCGTCTTCTCGTCACTTTGCGCTAATTTAGTTTTTTTCAAAGTTGTAATTCATTTGAAAAAACGTTTATTTTAAAATAGAAAATTATTTAACCTTCAGAACTCTCAGTGCAATCACTTTCAAGCTTTAGACACAGAATAATGATGTGACCAATATTAGTGCATTGGGCGTTAAGCCACCATTAATGGATGAAAGCAGTTCATGATTTTGTTCATTGTTTCCTAATCCCATTTAAGAGCACCTCCGGTTTGATATTCTGTGACCCGTGTTTCAAAAAAATTCTTTTCTTTTCTCATGTTCGCTTGTTCATCCAGCCAGGTCAGGCGGTTTTGTGCACCTGGAAATGGCTCAGCATGCTTTAATTGTTTCGCTCTGCGATTTGCAATAAAACGAAACTGCTCAATATGATCGTCTGCGTTATAGCCAAGAATTGGTTCGCGCAAGATATAATGAGCATAATCAATTTCGGCAGCTTCTGCTTCCTCCCACATTAACTGAATCACTTTGGGGGCCAGCTTTACATTATTTTCTATAATGATTTGATTTACTGTTCGTATACCAAAGGCACAATGCAGAACTTCATCACGCATTATATATTGTAGTTGCTCAGCTGTGCCTGTCATCAAACCTCTTCGCTGCAATGCAAATATGGGACTAAAGCCATTATAGAACCAGCAGCCTTCAAAAACACCTGCAAAAAATGTATAGGACATGACAAAGTTTTCCAGTTCATCCTTATTGGTTAAATCAATGTCAGCTCGTAATACGGAGTGAATTTTTTGATTTGCCAGTTGAATTTTTTGATTAATGGCAGGGACTACACGATAACGATTATATATTTCAGCCTGTTCCAGGCCAATGGATTCAATACAGTGTTGATAAGTCCAGGTATGCAAGGCTTCTTCATAAACCTGACGAGCCTGATAGATTTGTAATTCAGGTGCGGTCATCTTTTCCATAACCGCCAACCCGATGTTTCTCATAGCCAGGATGTCAGAAGTTGTCAGATAGGAAAGTACATTTTCATAGACATGTTTTTCTTCTATAGTAATACGATGCTGATAATCATGGACATCTTTAGACATATTAATATCCAGTGGTGTCCAGTGATTTTTATTGGCATTTAGAAAAAAATCCCATGCCCAGGGGTATTTAAACGGAGCTAGCTGATTAATGTCAGTTTGTCCGTTAATCACACGTTTATCACCCACATGAACAGGTTCAATATTGGTATCCAGAGTAATTGATGGTATTTCTTTACTATGCCTTATAGCCTGTGTATTGACAAAACTTTCTGTATCTTCTTTTGTTCGCTGCTCTGATTCTATTTTATTGTTTAAAATGACTTCTGTATGCATAGCATTTTTTTCATCAGGTATAACTGATTTTTCATTACAGACGTGGGTATTAAAAGCGGCTAATGGATCGTCCCAGTTCAACATAATTATGGCTCTTTATTTATTGGTATGAATTTAATTTTACTTAGAAGCTGATCAAAAAAATTACTGACAAGCATCACAATCAGGATCAAGAATAGAACAAACCTTTGCTGAGGTTTCTTTTGCTTCATGAAGCTCTGATTTATCATAATTTTTCTCGATGTGAGTTGCTCCCATTGAGCGCAAGTAATAAGTTGTTTTTAAACCACGAACCCAGGCAAGTTTATACAACTGATCCAGTTTTTTTCCAGATGGCTCTTCCATGTACAAATTTAAACTTTGTGCTTGATCAATCCATTTCTGACGACGTGATGCGGCTTCAATAAGCCAGCGTGTATCAATTTCAAAAGCAGTAGCATAAATGGATTTTATTTTGTCGGGAATACGGTCAATCTGATGCAGGGAACCATCATAATATTTAAGATCATTTACCATGACTTCATCCCACAGGTTTAATTCCTTTAGTTGGTATACCAGGCTGGAATTAACCACTGTAAACTCACCAGAAAGATTCGATTTTACATATAGGTTTTGATAAGCAGGTTCAATGGATTGGCTAATACCACAAATATTTGAAATAGTAGCGGTGGGAGCAATGGCCAGACAATTACTATTGCGCATACCATGTTTAGAAATTATTTTTCGTAAATTCTCCCAGTCAAGAGTACTGCTGGTATCGCATTGAATATAATTTTGACGCACTTCCATCAATTGATTATTAGAGTCTAAAGGCAGGATACCTTTACTCCATAAAGAACCTTCATAACTGGAATATCTACCACGTTCAGCACTTAAATCAGCAGATGCTTTAATGGCAAAATAGCTGACTGCTTCCATAGAGGTATCAGCAAAGTCAACAGCTTCTTGACTGCCATAGGCAATACCCTGCTGATAAAGGGCATCCTGAAAGCCCATAATTCCTAAGCCAACAGGACGATGACGTAAATTAGAGTTTCTTGCTTGTGGAATTGAATAATAATTATAGTCTATAACATTATCCAGCATACGCATTGCCGTACTGATTGTTTTTTCCAGTTTATCATGGTCCAGCTCATTATCATTCATATGGGCTTTCAGATTAACCGAACCGAGATTACAAACGGCAACTTCATTATCATTTGTATGTAAGGTGATCTCAGTACATAAATTTGAACTATGTACCGTCCCCATATGTTGATTTGTATAACGAATATTGCAGGGATCTTTGAAAGCGATCCAGGGATGGCCTGTTTCAAACAACATGCCCAGCATCTTGCGCCACAGTTCAATGGCTTTGACTGTTTTAAATAATTTAATCTCACCACGGGCGGCTTTATCTTCATAAGCAATATAAGTCTTCTCAAATGTCTGACCAAATTGTTCATGCAGTTCAGGTACCTCATCTGGGGAGAAAAGAGTCCAATCCTGTTCTTCAGCAACCCGTTTCATAAAGAGATCGGGAACCCAGTTTGCCGTATTCATATCATGAGTTCGGCGTCGCTCATCGCCCGTGTTCTTGCGTAAATCAAGAAAATCTTCAATATCAATATGCCAGGTTTCAAGATAGGCACACATGGCTCCTTTTCTTTTCCCCCCCTGGTTCACAGCCACTGCCGTGTCATTGGCGACTTTTAGGAAAGGAACAACACCTTGTGATTCACCATTGGTACCTTTAATTTGTGCACCTAATCCTCGAACAGATGTCCAGTCGTTGCCAAGACCTCCTGCAAATTTTGATAACAGTGCATTATCTTTAAGTGCTGAAAAAATCCCCTCCAGATCATCAGGTACGGTACTGAGATAACATGAAGATAATTGAGGACGCAATGTGGCTGAATTAAAGAGTGTAGGTGTTGAGCACATAAAATCAAATGATGATAATAAATGATAAAATTCAATGGTGCGTTGTTCCCGGTCAATTTCATTAATTGCCAGCCCCATCGCAACACGCATAAAAAATGCCTGAGGTAATTCAATGCGGATTTTTTCATGATGAAGGAAATAACGATCATATAATGTCTGTAAGCCAAGATAATCAAACTGATGATCACGTTCAGGTAAAATGGCTTCGGCCAGTTTGTCTAAATCATAACGTAATAATTGACTGTCCAATAATTCCAGTTCAACACCCTGTTTAATATAACGTTTAAAATAATCACTATATATATCAGTCATAACGGATTGTGTTGCTTCATGGGTATGACCATAAATAGTACTTAAAGCTTCACGGCGTAATTGATTCAATAGTAAGCGTGCAGCCAGCTGACTATAATCGGGCTGCTGAGCAATCAGACTGCGTGCATTCAAAATCAAAGAGGTATATAAATCTTTTTCACTCATACCTTCGTAAACAGAATTCAGTGCGCTCTGTAATACAGATTCAGTGTCTATATCATTGAGCCCATCTTTTGCTTCATTTAAAAGTTGTTCAAGTCTTTTATAATTAATTGGTTTTTTCTGGCCCTGAGCATCAAGTAAATAAATTGTCTTTTGTTTTTTTTTCGCAGCAGTATTATCCAGTTCACTTAAACGTTTTTGTGCCTGTTGTTCTCGATAAAGTACATAGGCTCGGGCAACTTTTTGCTGGCCATTACGCATTAATGCCAGTTCAACCTGATCCTGAATGTTTTCGATATGCACAATGGCTTCTTCAGAAAGATGACGAAATAAAGCATCAACCACTTCAGACGACAGGTCTTTAACAATTTCATGGATTCGGGTAGAGACTGCTGCATTACCACCTTCAACTGCCAGAAACGCCTTACTGAGTGCGACAATAATTTTACTGCGATCAAAAGGCGTTAGTTGACCATTTCGACGTATAACCTGACATGATGCATCAGGTGTATCTCTAGCTTGAGCTGTATAGCTGTGTTCAATGGTTTCTGCCTGACTGAACAACTGGGAATTGTTTTGAGTTAAAACCGGTGTAACAGCAGGTTGATCGTCATTTGAAGAAGAGTTGATTGTAAAAGGTGGCATAGAATCCTCTGGTATCAAAAAGCTCGTTCAGATTCCAGAGAGAAAAGTCTAACTTTCAAATAAAAAAGTACTTCTCACCCTGAGTCTGGGCGCGAGACTCGGGTTGTAGTTATATCCAGACAGGTAATCGGACTTATGAGAAATTACTTTTCTCTATCACCGTTGCGCGACAGTTCCGGATTCACACCGGATTCCCCTGTATATACAATACTATATATTGTCATCAATTAAAGCATGACATACAAGATAATGTATTTTTGGAAAGATAACAAGTTTATTCTTCACGTCTATGTGATTTTCAGAAATTAATGGCTTTTTTTCCCACCTCAATAAATTTCTCAATATATGGAATTTCTAAATCAATCTCTCTCATGGCAAGAAAGAGTTTTCGGTGCATGCCCTCAAGGCCAATAGGGATCGTTTTTAATTGATTATTATCATTCTTACTATCGGCCAGCCATTGTGGTAATACACAAACCCCTCGTTGTAATTCAGTCATTTTCAGCATGATCTCCAATGACTCAATTTCCTGAAGTTTTTTAGGTTCGTGGTGAGAGGGGATCAGAAAGTGAGTGAGTATATCCAGCCTTTCTCCTACGACCGGAAAAATATATAAGTTTTCATCACTGAGATGTTTGATCTGGAAAAATCAGGTATTGGTATTATTCAAATAAACGAAGCGACATTAAGAGAAGGTCTGCCTTTAAGGAAAACACAATGGCAAACTATTTGAACTGGGCAGTCAAATCGTTTCGTATTACCGCAAATGGTGTAGAGGATGAAACTCAGATGCCACTGATTTAACTTTAATTGCTATTTTATCTAAATCAGTGGCATCTGAATAATCTGCTAACTGGACATTGGACCATAAGCAGATGATTTCTGAATTTAAATATTAGCTACAGGATGTTTCACCCATGCATATTAATTATTTGTGTACGCCCGTCATGGGCATAAACTAATGGGGTGTAAGTCCCCTGTAGGAGGATCACCGCTATGTAAATTGTATCCAACCAT
>JAHXIM010000201.1 GCA_025655635.1 gamma proteobacterium symbiont of Lucinoma myriamae
GCGGCGTCTATAGTAAGGGCTCAATTTGATTAATTAATTTTTGTTTTGAAATTAAGCCGCCAGCGCGATAGCGAATAATGCCATGCTTATCTATAAGAATGCTATAAGGTAAGGCTCCACTATTATTACCATATTGATAAGAGACCCGCATTGCAGTTTGGCCACCAACCAAAATGGGATAATCAACGCCCAGTTTTTGGACAAATTGTGCAATTTTGTTCTGATCATCAATACCCACACCAATAACAATAAAGTCTTTATCCTTATATTGCTTATACACTTCTATGAAATCCGGCATTTCTCTGCGGCAGGGAGGACACCAGGTTGCCCAGAAATTAAGCAGAACCACTTTATTATCCCATTGTGAAAATTGCTGCTGCTGACCGTTTAAGTCAGGTAATGAGAAATCCTGCCGTTTGAGAGAATGAGATTTGCTGATAACTTCAGGGGCGTCATTGACTGATTTGAGTGTATAACCAAAAGCAAACAATAAGAGAGCCGCTGTGATAAGAACGATAATACCGATTTTCATAGTTAATTTTTAATCAGGAAATGTTGAGAGTTAGAAGATTTTATTTTCCAGTATTTGAAAATGCGTCAACATGCTGCGCAAAATCATCACCATTTTTATAGCCTACGACCCGGAAGTTACGCTTTTCTGCAGCATGAGAGACACCTGATTCGGGTGTAAAAAATAAGATTGCCGGAGGTGCTGGAATTTGAAACGATTTTAACAGTTCCTTATCCTTCTCGTCCATATCCGTCACGTCTGCTTGTAAGACAATGAAGTTTTCCAGAGCAGAAAGAACCTTAGCTGATTTAAATGTGGTGTTCTCCATACTTTTACAATAAGTACACCAGTCGGCATAAAAATCAAGCATCACTGGTTTATTTTTCTGCTTGGCAGTTGCTAACTTCTGCTCTAAATCAGCTAAAGATTTAATTTTTTCAAAGGCAACATGTTGTGGTGCTCTGTCAGGGCCTGAAGCTGAAATGTTATGACCTTTGAGCGGCTGCATATAATCAGCATTGCCGGAAGAAGCGCCAATGATTAATAAGCTGGCATAAAGCATTAACAACAAACCTAAGGCTTTCCATAGACGTGACCAGCCAGTGGTGTTTTCATGAATGGGAGTTAATGCGCCCATATAGACACCGGAAACAAAGATAAGCAGAGCCCATAACCACATCACAATGATTTCAGGTAACACTCTTTCCAGCATCCATATGGCCACACCCAACATGGCAACACCAAAGACGGCTTTGATCGTGTCCATCCAGACGCCAGCTCTGGGCATTAGTTTACCAGCTGATGTGCCAATAACAATTAATGGAATACCCATGCCAAGGCTCATAATAAATAAGGCAGTGCCGCCCAGCAGCGGGTCACCCGTCTGACTAATAAATAATAAGATGCCCATCAACGGCGGTGCCATGCAGGGACCAACAATGAGTGCTGATAAAACCCCCATAATGGCCACACCAATTAAGGTGCCGCCTTCTTGTTTATTACTTAGTTCAGAGATCTTTGATTGTAGTGATGAAGGCAACTGTAACTCATAAAAACCGAACATTGAAAGGGCCAGTAAAACAAAAATCAGAGAAAAACTACCCAATACCCAGGGGTTCTGGAAAATAATCTGGATATTGTTACCGGACAGTCCAGCAACAACGCCCACTAAAGTATAAACAACTGCCATGGATAGCACGTAGACCACGGACATGACAAAGGCACTGCTGCTGGCCTTGCTTCCCTGACCGGCAATAATACCTGAAAGGATGGGAATCATAGGAAATACGCAGGGAGTAAATGCCAGTCCAAGACCGATTAAGAAAAAGGTCAATAAGGCAATCAGAGTATTTTCAGAGCTTAACATACCGGCTAATGCATCCTGTTCTGATTGCACCTGAGGTTTATTGCTCTGGACTGCTGAATTGCCTGCTGCTGTCTTATTTGATGCATTGTTTAATGCATTAAACAATGCATCAGGGGGAGAGCTGTCAGCAATAGCGGCTGATAATTTAGAGATATCCAGCTCAATATTTTTTGTCACTTTAGGGTAGCAGATACCAGATTCAGAGCAGCCCTGATAGCTTACTTTTACAGCCAGAGGTTTAGTTTTATCACCAGAACCGATAATGGGTATGTTAATGCTTAAATCATGATAATAGGCTTCGTAATCACCTAAATACTCATCATTTTTTGCTTTTCCTGCAGGCATACCAGGTTGTTGAATAGTAAAGCCATTGCCTTCTATGAGTTGAAATTTAAATTTATTCTTATAAAGATAATGGTTGTCTGCTATAGACCATATGGCTGAGAGCTGATTATTATCATCCATAGAGAGTGAAAACTTAAAGGCTTCTTCAATATCTAGAAAATCATCCTGAGCAGCAACGTCATTGCCCAGATTAGCCAATGTATTAAGGGTGTTTGCAGACTCAGGTGAGTCAGCAGGTTTAGCTTCAGTGCTGTTGTTTTTTGCCTGACTTTTGATCTGAGTGAAGGAAACCTGTTGTTTTAAAGGAGGATAACAAATACCGCCAGAGGCGCAGCCTTGTGATTTTGCTGTTAAAAAGAGTAGTTCACCGGCTTCTTTTTCCGATGTGAAAGGAATACTGGCAGTAAATTCTTTTTTGAATATTTGTATTTTACCAAAATAGGGATCTTCTTTAGTTTCACTAGCTGATAATTCAACTTCACCAAGCGTTAAATTGTCATTATTAGCAGTGAAGGTGACTTTATCGCGATAAACATAATAACCATCAGCAACTTTCCAGGATACAATGACCTGATTACCATCAGCAGAGGTGACCACTTTAGTGGGTTGTATGGCAAATGCCTGTTCTGGAGGAAGAAAATCCTGTTCTGCCAGTGTGTAGCTGGATATTGAAAATAGAAATAAAAGTAAGAAAAATCGCTTTAGCATTATTGTGACCACTGCTGTTGATGTTTGTGTTATTTAATTAAGACCTGAAATAGTGTTCTTTGCTTTCAGGTATTAGTAATCCATTACGTATAGGTTAAGGATTTAATTTATACTATTATCTATCCATTTTAGATATTCTGGTAAACCACTATTTATATCTATAGCGATGATCTCGGGTACTTCATAGGGGTGTAAAGAGGTAATAACCTGTTCTAAAGCTGGGTATTTTTCTTTAGTCGTTTTTATCACTATCATATTTTCTTTGGCCGATTCGACGTTATCCTGCCAATGATAGACAGAATAAACAGCGGGTAACACATTAACGCAGGCTGCCAGTTTTTGAGCGACGATATTTTCCGCAATATTGATGGCGACATCTTCATCTGGGCAAGTACAAAGAACCAATTGATAGACAGGCTGCTCGGTGATATTATTTTTCTTCATTTGAAAAAAGTGATTCCTTACCCCATTAATAAGGATACAATCTGAAGAGAACACTTTTTCAGAAATATCGATTAATGTGGAATGTAAAATAGAGTAATTAAATTTCTGAAATTTTAAGTGATGAACAGGGGATTAGCAACTTGTTCAAACCTAACATTGCTTTTTAACTATCGAACTCTAAGGTCAGACCTGTATGCAGTTAAAAAATTCAATTTTTACAGACCTGATCAAACTATACATAAACTACTTGAGACTATGATGCCAATATTACCCTTATTTCTTCTTGTTTTTATCGGTGTGCCTTTGATAGAAATTTATTTACTCATTGAAGTCGGCAGTGCTATCGGTGCTCTTCCAACAGTGCTGGCCGTGGTGTTCACTGCGGTATTAGGTGTGACCTTAATTCGTATCCAGGGGTTTTCAACCATACAAAAAGCACAAAAGTCCATGGCTCAGGGAATAGCGCCGGCAAAGGAAATGTTTGAAGGCATCATGCTCTTGTTTGCTGCTATTTGTTTGCTGATGCCTGGTTTTTTTACCGATGCTGTAGGTTTTTTACTTTTAATTCCTCCTTTTAGAACCTTATTAGCCTCTTTATTAATTGGCAGTGCGGTTCTGAAATCTCGTTTTTCCAATGCCAATAGAGGTTTTTCCGGTGGTGATTATTTTGAAGGGGAATATGAGGATTTAACCCCTGAACAGCAACATGAACGCAACAAAGAAAGGCTTCAGCACCAGCATATCATTGAAGGCTCAGTAGATAATTCAGACGATAACTCTGGTGGTACATCTAAGTAAAAATAGATTAACAGAGCGGTTTTTACAAAATAAAGCTATTTTTTATCAGTTTATCCTTGAAAAAAAAAGCCGAGTCCCAAATTAATCAATCATCAACATAATCCGGATTAGTCTGATTCAGAACAATCCGGTTTTTTTAACAATATTGATTAGCACTCTTAAGATGAGAGTGCTAAAAAACATATGACGGAGAAAATTTAACGTGAACATTCGCCCATTAGGTGATCGCATAGTTGTGCGTCGTCTTGAAGAAGAAACAAAAACTGCTGGTGGTATTTATATCCCTGATTCTGCAACTGAAAAGCCATCTGAAGGTGAAGTCGTTGCTGTTGGTAATGGCCGTATCTCAAATAAAGGTAATCCGATAGCCATGGAAGTAAAAAGTGGTGATAAAGTGATTTTCGGTAAATTTTCCGGAAGTGAAGTTAAAGTTGGTGATGAAACATTGCTGATTATGCGTGAAGAAGACGTATTAGCCGTTGTTGAATAAGTAACAAATCAGTACAGAAAATACACAACTATCCCATTTAAAGAAATAAATTATCGAGGTATAAAACATGCCAGCTAAAGATGTAATGTTTGGAGATGACGCACGTCATCTAATGGTTGCCGGAGTCAATACTCTGGCTAATGCAGTTAAAGTCACATTGGGTCCTAAAGGCCGTAATGTTGTTTTAGACAAAGCATTTGGTGCGCCAACCATCACTAAAGATGGTGTTTCAGTGGCAAAAGAAATTGAACTGGAAAACAAATTCGAAAACATGGGCGCTCAGATGGTCAAAGAAGTATCATCTCAGACTTCTAATGTTGCTGGTGACGGTACCACTACTGCGACCGTATTAGCACAATCTATTCTAAACGAAGGCTTAAAAGCAGTTGCTGCCGGCATGAATCCAATGGATTTAAAACGTGGTATCGACAAAGCCGTTACTGCTGCGGTAGCAGAGATTGAAGCAATGGCTAAGCCTTGTGAAGATTTTGCAGCCATCGGTCAGGTGGGTTCAATCTCTGCCAACTCTGATGAAAGCATTGGTAATATCATTGCAGAATCAATGGAAAAAGTTGGTAAAGAAGGTGTTATTACTGTTGAAGAAGGTACTGCACTGCACAATGAATTAGACGTTGTTGAAGGTATGCAGTTTGACCGTGGTTACTTATCACCTTACTTTGTTAACAACCAGGACAGCATGACTGCTGATCTGGAAAGCCCGTACATTTTATTACACGATAAAAAAGTATCAAATATTCGTGATTTGCTCCCAGTACTGGAAGCCGTTGCTAAATCAGGCAAGCCTTTATTTATTGTTGCAGAAGATATTGAAGGTGAAGCGCTGGCCACTTTAGTGGTCAATAACATGCGCGGTGTTGTTAAAGTGACTGCGGTTAAAGCACCTGGTTTTGGCGATCGTCGTAAAGCCATGCTGCAGGATCTCGCTATTCTGACTGGCGCTACTGTGATTTCTGAAGAAGTTGGTCTAAGTCTTGAAGCCGTTACTCTGGATGATCTGGGTACAGCTAAGCGTGTTCAGGTGAGCAAAGAAAACACCACTATCATAGATGGTGCAGGTCAGGAAGCTGATATCAGTTCACGTGTTGAGCAGATCCGTCGTCAACTGGAAGAAACGTCTTCTGATTATGACCGTGAAAAACTTCAGGAACGTGTTGCTAAATTAGCAGGCGGTGTTGCTGTCATTAAAGTGGGTGCAGCGACTGAAGTTGAAATGAAAGAAAAGAAAGCGCGTGTTGAAGACGCATTACATGCCACTCGTGCCGCAGTAGAAGAAGGTGTGGTACCCGGCGGCGGTGTTGCACTGATTCGTGCTTTACAGGCGATTGGTGATGTTGAGACTCTTAATCATGACCAGAGCGTTGGTGTTGATATTGCTAAACGTGCCATGGAAGAGCCTATGCGTCAGATTTCTATCAATGCCGGTGATGAAGCCTCAGTTGTGGTAAACAATGTTAAAGGCGGCGAAGGTAATTATGGTTATAATGCTGCAACCAGCGTTTATGGCGACATGATTGAAATGGGTATTATGGATCCAGCTAAAGTCACTCGTTCAGCATTACAGCATGCAGCTTCTGTTTCTGGTCTGATGTTGACTACCGAAGCAATGGTCAGTGAAAAGCCTCAGGAAGGCGGTGCTGCGATGCCTGATATGGGCGGCGGCATGGGCGGTATGGGTGGAATGGGCGGCATGATGTAAACATCCTGACTTAATCCCAGTTAGTCCCAAGAAAGCTCGCAAACCCAGTGTTTACGGGCTTTTTTATTGCCTTTTAGTCCCAGTTAGCCCTATAATGAATCATCAAATAGCAGATATTTTGGGGGGTAAGTAGGGGGGCTGGTTAAATCCTATACCAGAAAATGGTTATTGTTAGCCTGATTTCTCTAGCTTAACCCCCTAACTGTCCCCCTATTCGAGGTGATGTTATGGCATTAACAGCAATGGAAGTGAAGAAGATTGTCTGTCCTGAAGGCAAGAAGAAGATTAAGAAAAGTGATGGTAACGGATTGTATTTGCTAGTAAAAAGCAATGGGTCAAAGTTGTGGCGTATGCGATATCGGTACGCTGGAAAGTACCAAGAATTGGCTTTTGGGCAGTACCCCACGATCCCCCTACTTAAAGCAAGAGAGTTAGCTGAAAACGCTCGGGCTCTGTTGGTACAGGGTATCAGCCCAGCGGCTGAGCGACGTGCTAGGAAACAAGTGACTGATACCCCTGAACGTATGTTTAGTGTTGTTGCGCTGGCATGGTGGGAATCGGGTAGCCACAGGTTTCTCTCCTACAGCCCCCACACCACCCATCATGCGGGTCCGCAATGGGCGGTTCACTAACCGTAATGAATT
>JAHXIM010000267.1 GCA_025655635.1 gamma proteobacterium symbiont of Lucinoma myriamae
TTATTGTAACATTTCTGGTCTTTATGGTCACTCAAAAACAGGGATAAATCCTTATATTTCAAATAGATAATATATTTTTCAGGGCTGACTACTTACAAGAAGCACAAATGTAAAGTTAAGCTAATGATCACACAGGTTATCATTGCCTGTATTTGCTGGACATAGTTTTTTTAAATCACCAGAAATTATCTGATAAACGGCATTTACAGAATAATGATGATTAACTACTTCTCTGGCATTTAGCCCCATAGTATTGAGTTGAGACCTGTTTTTATAGAGTTTTTTCAGTGCATCTACCCACTGTTCATCAGAATCCGCTAAATACCCTGTCATTCCATCTTCTATGATCTCCGCATTAACCCCAGAATTACTTGAGATAACAGGCAAGCCAGCAGTCATATATTGTAAGACTTTTAACCCACATTTACCTCTGCTCCAAGGTGTATCAGGCATAGGGGCTAAACCCACATGGGATGATGCCAGTTCATATGCTTCAATATTGCTTGACCAAGGTAACGATATGATCTCAAATTTATTACTCGTTGCTTTAAAGTCGGCAATAATTTTTAGTCGTAGATTAGGTATTTTTTCACTAGCTTTTTCCAGTACAGGTATAATTTCTTTAATATATTTAGATGTTGATTGACTGCCAATCCAAACAAGATCAAATGTGTTTTCAGGTTTCTGAGCCTCGATAGCATATTTTTCTGGTTTGATTGAGGTGGGGACTATACTGACTTTTTTAGTAAATTTTTTAGCTTCCATAGCCAGATAGTTATTGCCTGCCCAAATATGGTCGCTCATGAGCATAAACCGTTTAAAACTTGCATAGCGTGTGTGTGATGCTGAGCCATCGGGCTTTATAAAGTTTGCGTCATCAAAGTCATAAATTAGCTTATTGGATACCAGCCTTAAAATTTTAAAATGGAAAAGGCTAAAATTTTTTCTAATAACAATGACAATTTCAGCTGAGTAAGCCTGTCTTAATGCCTTTATCTTATTCAACAGGCCACCAGCAGCGCTTATATACGCCACATCCCAGCCATCTTGTGTGAATGATTTATTAAATTGTCGTGCTCGGTAACGTGTTGAAGGCTTTTCATTTCCCTTTGAAATAAAGACAATTTTTCCGGGAATCATTTAATTTTCCTATAAACTGCATAAATCTCATCTCCTCGATTAAGAAGTTTAGAGAGAAAAACATAGGGCTTAGCTAGTAGTCGAAAGATACTTTTTTTACGTGAAGGCTTTCCTGTGTTGTTTGTTTTATAGTCATAGCTATTGAGTATGATTTTGGGACTGCTTAGTGTATAAGAACACACTTCTTCAAATCCATGCTGCTCAGCCCTTTGGGTTAGATTTTCAGGTGAAAACAAAACTAGGTGTCTTGGGGCATCATTTGCATACCAGTTGGTAGCAAAAAAAATTCTGCCTAGTGCGTTTGTATTGGGTGTCCGTAAATGGAAAAGACCGCCGGGTTTAAGTACTTTATTAACCTCTTCAAAAAAACTATTAACATCAGGAATATGTTCAATCACATGACGTGCTGTGACCAGATCCATTTTCTGTGGTTCAAAATGTGCATCTTTAAATTCACCCTGAAATACATCCAGATTGTTCTTTTTACAGGCTTTAACAGCCACATCATTAAATTCCACTCCAAAACTTTGCCACCCTAAATTTTTCATTTTAGAAAGGTATTTACCATTACCGCAGCCAATATCGAGAATTTTTCCGTTTTTAATAAAGCTTATGTTTAACTTGTATTTAAACAAACTAACCAAAGGTGCGAACAAGACTGATGTAAATGAAGGGTTTAGATGCTTATAGCCAAATCTTAATTTTAAAACAGCCATTTCCATATTGCTTAATTTCTTTGGTACGACTTCTTCATAAACCATATATTGATCAGGGTAAAAAGAGGCAATCTGTTTTTCGCTGGGCATGGGGGAAATAAAAACAGCTTTGCAATGATTACAATTAAAGTAATCATATAATGTTTCTTTATTATACAAAATATCACGGGTGGTGTAAGCGTGTTGAGTTTGGCTTGAGCCACACAGAGGACATTGCTGTTCAATTTTTTGGTTTTTGTTTGTCATATAATTATTTTCACCAACTACAGGTATGCGATTAATCTTTAATTTTAAAAACCAGAGCAATATCATCTCTTTTGTTTTTAAATTTTTTCAATAGTATTAAATTATTATCAAGTTCAAGTGTATTCAGCATGGTGGTATTTTTATGTTTAACCCACAATAGAAGATACGTAAAGTTGTTATCTTTAAGATATTGAATATCGGATTGATTATAATCATTATAGAATTGTTTATTCTCAAGCTTGCAATTTTGCTTAGCATAATAAGTGAATCGCCCTTCATTACAGGCAATTTTTTCATCAGGTTTACTATTTTGAATTAACCATTCACTACTTTTCTGAATTGGAAACTTCTTCGTCCCAGTGCTGATAATACTATCGAGAAATTGAATCGCAATGAAGATGCTCAGGGCAGCTAACCAGAGTTTATATTTCTGCTGACTTAAGTAAGACAGGAAGTAATCCAGATATTGGGAAAAGATCAGGCCGATTAATAATAATAAAAACACCGTATAGCGTGTGGAAATAAATAACCGAGATGTTATAAAAACCAGTAGTATTAATAGTGCAATGGAAGCAAAGTAGTAAATAATATTTGATTCTGGCTTCTTGTTAATCCAATGCTTATAACTACCAATAAACCATATTCCCACATAAACAAGACTAAAAATTTTCAGAAGTTTGAATATCAGCATGCTTAATAGGCCAGAGCCAATAATTAAGTGGCTATAACCTGCAGAATAACTAAAAGGCAGGACATGCTTAACAAAATTCTCTGCGGCTAAATTAAAATTGCCAAAAATCTCTTTTGGTGATAAATAAACAATCTGTGAGGGAAGGTTATTTAATATGAGATTTTGTAACTGGCTGGAAAGTAAAATGCTAATAATTGATAGCAGTGCAATGGAATAAAAAATAGAATTTAATGTGAGTAAGTTTTTGAACCCTTCTGTGAAAGAATTATTCTGTATAAATAAAAAATAAAATGGCGCAAAAACAGCAAATACAACGGCCTCTGTCCTAAATAATGTTGCAGTAAAAATACAAAGCTGCCACAAGAGGGCATTGGTTTTATGATGTTTTTGGTAGTACAGAATAAACTGATAGATCGCTAATAAACTAAATGCCCAGAAGCCATACTCTCGCCAGATATCCCCCTTGTAATCATTTAAGGTAACAAAGGTTAGAATAAAAAGCATGGCCACCCATAAGCGGGCACCTTGAAATGCAATTTTTGCATAGAGTTTTACAAATGTAACACTAATGATGGTTTCAAGCACTATAGTGAGCAGGTATGCAGAGTTCTCAAGACTAAAGCCGGTGAGCTTATGAGTGATCGCAATAACTATAGAATAAAAAGGCCATGCCCAAACCTTGAACGCAGCTAGAATGCCGGCATCAAGAAATGCCTGGGCAGCATTTACATATAAAACAGCATCGCGGGAGATAATATCTCTGGAGGAAAACAACCATAAAGATATCAGAAAGCTCAAGAAAGCTGTTGTGATGTAAATATGCTTTTCAGCAGCTTCTATGATTGTTTTAAACATTTAAAGGTCTCTAACTCTGTTTCAGTTTTTGACAGGTTCGTAAAAAGTCCTGCTGAAATTTCTTATTATTAATGCCGCAGTGTGCAAGGTAATTTTTTTCAATGATGTCATTATTTTGGATGAGTTGTATATCTTCAGGTAGTCTAAAAATATGCTTCAAATTTCTGATACGTTTAAAATAACCCAAAGAAAAATGACTAATGCTCATATCCGAAATATCTATCAAGCCAAATTGCTTTTCAGGGGTGACAATAATATTACCAAAATGAGCGGAGCGAAAGAAAATTCCTTTGTCATGTAAATGTGCAATAAATTGACCTAACTGAGCTAAAAATTTATCTTCAACAGGCTTTGAATACAGGTATTCCCGGACAGTGATACCTTCAAGTTGCTGATAATGTACCGCTGTTCGCTTGATGCTTTTAATATTATATAAATCAATTAAGCTGATGGTGGGAATATTGAGTCGCTGTAAGTGTTTAGCATTTTTTGCAAAACGCCGTGCAGGTGAATAAATAGTCGCTTGTGAAATAAAGCGCTTAACTCGAAATAGCTTAATGATGGAATGATCAGTAAGCTCCAGTACTTTTTTTCCATACTCATCTTCGGCTAAAATAGTAGAACTTTGGCTGAGTTTATTAAATTCCTGAAGGCTAAGATTCCGCATTGGGTCGCTGCTATTATATACCGTCTGTATATCGGTTGAATATCAAAGACTAAATTATCCCATAATTGATACAAAAAAGGCTACAAAATGCTGAATTTAAATGAAATATGATATGATTCACCCTTTCTAAGCATAGATGAGAGCGTTGTGAACAGCGAAAATAAACAATCAGGCCTGCAAGTCTATATCCGCTTATTGCAATACGTTAAGCCGCATTGGAAAATATTTGTTTTGAGTGTGTTAGGTTATCTGCTCTATTCTGGTTCACAACCCTTGCTTGCCAATGTTATGGGGCAGTTGACCGATGCTGTTTATGTCCAGGATCCACAAGCGGTTTATCTCATTCCTCTAAGCTTACTGGGTATTTATCTGGTACGGGGCATCGGCGGCTTTATCGGGACCTATTTCTTAGCTAAAGTTTCTTTTAGTGTTGTACATACCTTGCGTACAGAAATGTTTAATAAGCTGGTGTTATTACCTAATAGCTACTATGAACAAACCAACTCCGGTAATCTGATATCAATGATCACCTTTAATGTCGCTCAGGTTACGGGAGCTGCAACTGATGCTGTAAAAGTAATTGTCAGAGAAGGTATAACCGTAATTGCTTTATTAGTCTTTCTATTCTATACAAACTGGTTGTTATCCCTGACTTTTTTGGCGATTACACCGCTCATTGCTTTTGTGGTTTCCTATGCCAGTAAACGCTTTAAAAAACTCAGCAAAAAAATACAAGTGACCATGGGCGATATTACCCATATTTCCTCAGAAGCGATTAATGGTTATAAAGAAGTCAAAAGTTTTGGCGGGGAAAAATATGAGCAACTACGATTTTTAGCTGCCAGCAAAAAAAACTACCGTCAAAATATGAAAATGATCATGACATCAGCGATTAATACGCCGGTATTACAAATGATTGTTGCCTCAGCCTTATCTGTTCTAGTATTTTTAGCCCTGAGTTTTCTGGGTGATATGGAACCTTCTGAATTTATTTCTTATATTGTTGCCGCCGGTCTATTGCCAAAACCCATTCGACAACTCAGTGAAGTGAATTCTACGATTCAAAAAGGCATTGCTGCAGCGGAAAGTGTGTTTATAATCCTGGATGAAAAATCAGAACAAGATCATGGCTCCTATGAAGTTGAGTCAGTGAAAGGACGACTGGAGTTTAAACACGTTCAATTCAATTATCCGCAAACTGAAAAAGTAGTTATTAGTGACTTAAACTTAACAATTGAACCAGGGCAGACCATTGCTCTGGTTGGTCGCTCGGGGAGCGGTAAATCCACATTAGCAAGCCTGATCTCGCGTTTTTATGATGTTAAACAAGGGGAAATCTTACTTGATGGACATGCTCTTGAGCGCTACACATTAAAATCATTAAGAAAACAAATCTCACTGGTGACTCAGGATGTGACCTTGTTTAATGACACTATTGAAAAAAATATCGCCTATGGCGCATTGAGTGATCATAGCAGAGATGAAGTCATTCAGGCAGCTGAGTCAGCATATGCCATGGAATTTATCAGTGAACAAAGTAATGGCATTGATACCTTAGTCGGTGAAGATGGTGTGCTTTTGTCCGGCGGGCAAAGGCAGCGGCTGGCAATAGCACGCGCCTTATTAAAAAATACACCTATATTAATTCTGGATGAAGCCACCTCAGCACTGGATACCGAATCAGAAAGAAAAATTCAGGCGGCATTAGAAAATGTGATGGAAGGACGTACCACTCTGGTTATCGCCCACCGATTATCAACCATTGAAAATGCTGATTTGATTGTTGTAATGGATAAAGGCGCCATTATTGAAAAAGGGACTCATAACGAGTTGATAGAACAAGAGGGCTTTTATAGTCAGCTGCACCAAAAACAATTTGATGACAATGAATAACAAATATCGTAATAAGCCTACAATTTAACACAATAAAATCTGACAAATGACTCAGAAAACTACTGACAGATCAGACACTATCTTTACCGTAAACTCCTTAAGCAGTTAATTAATTAACTACTGACTATAACCGTTTAAGGAAAAAACAATGAAAATAATTAAATATGGACTAAATGCATTACTACTTTCTCTAATACTGACCTTTACTTCGCCTGTTATGGCAGAAGAAGTCAATATTAATACTGCAGATGCCCAAACCATTGCCGATAGTCTTAATGGCATTGGTCTAAAAAAAGCAGAAGCCATTGTTGTCTGGCGAACTGAACATGGTAATTTTACCGATCTTGCCGGTTTGGAAAATATTAAGGGTATCGGTCAAAAGACTTTAGAAAAAAATAAAAATAATATTCAATTTTAACTATAAGTCGTTGATTTTAGGCACATAGTGTTCTTTTGCCAGGCTCTTCTCCGCTTCGATGAGTGAAGAAAGATGCTAATACTCACGAAACCTGTTGCAATATAAAGCTTCTGAAGGTTTTATAAGCAATAGGTAATATGAGTATCAACATCTCACCCACTATTTTGGGACTGAGCGGCCAGAGAGTCAATGAAATAACTCTAAATAAACATCGCAAGACAGTTCATATAATCGTATACGTCAAAACTTCCCACGTTGACGGATCATGCCACTTTATTTAAGGGCTGAATTTTTTCAGTTAAATTCCATGGCATAAAT
>JAHXIM010000023.1 GCA_025655635.1 gamma proteobacterium symbiont of Lucinoma myriamae
TCAAACTAAAAATCAGGCAAACCTCCATTCCTGATGAGCAGAGTATGTTCTATTTTGGATAAAACCTCACTCATCAAAGCGGAGAACAACCTAATTTTTTTTTTGTTCATTTTGTAGTCAATTTGTAACATAAGTCTATAACCACACGCTTTCAGCATCTTACCCAAAGTTTATTCACAGACTTATCCACAGGCTCTGTGAATAAATAGCTTCAATCAAATCTGGGCAATTCAGAGGGTTTAATAACGACAAGTTTATGGCCCACTTTTAGCTGATTATCATTCATATAATTTAATTTATGCAGTAGGTTCTGGCCAAAAAAGACTTTATTATTCATTTTTCGAAACTGAGACAATGTCTGTAAAGGCTCACGGCTTTCTTTTTCACCACTGCCTGGATTAATCGTTGTGATCACACAACGAGAACAGGGCTTAACAGCATAAAATTCAATTTGCTCAATTTTAAAATGACCAAGGCCATCCTCAGCATAAGGTTCACAACCCGAAATAACGATATTGGGACGAAAGCGACTCATTGTTAAATCAATATCAACCCGGCTGTTTAAATCATCTAATGAAGCTTCACTAATGATCAGATTAGGAAAGCCATCAGAAAAACTGGCAATATCATCAGCCAGAGAATAATCAGGATCAACCGGACGCAAACTTTTATCCGGCATATAAACCAGCTGGCAGTCTACATCAAGAAATTCACTAAACCAATTATCAATGGCTCCATTAATATGATGTGCAATGATCTGATCATCCCAGCAAGTCACCTCAACTTCATCATATAGCTCTATCTGTGGATCCGGGTAGGGAATAATCAAAACAGGCATATCTGGTGCTCTGATGGCCAAACCAAAGTCGGATAGCTCAGGTTTGATTAAGGTCATTTTTGGAAGTTGTCGCTGAGTGATAAAGCGATTTTCTTTATCAATCAGCATCCAGCGCCGATCATATTGAAAACCTCTCTTCTCCAATTGGACTGAATCTAACGAAATACCACTCATTGATTTGATTGGATATATCCAGAGTTGCGAAACAACAATGTCCGTCATGATGCTTACCTTCAAGTATAATAGAGACATCTAAAATTTTATTTAGACAATAAAGGATAACACCCGAACGATAATAAAGAAAAGGGACTGTAAAAAAATTTTTAATTATTCATCATCATTATTGTTAACAAGTTTGAGCTATTTATTAGTTGATACTAAGGGTTACATATTTTTTTAATTTCCCTATAATATGCACCACTTCGGAGCGGTAGTTCAGCTGGTTAGAATACCTGCCTGTCACGCAGGGGGTCGCGGGTTCGAGTCCCGTCCGTTCCGCCATTTTTTTCTTCATTTCCATTTGAATTTTCTTCTATTTACTCTTTATTACTAAACGGTAATAATGACCTAATGGCAATTAAATTACTCACTTTTGATTTAGATGATACTCTCTGGCCTTGTATGATCACCATCATGCGTACTGAAGAGCAACTGCACCAGTGGTTTATCAAACATCACCCCGGTATCTCCAGCCAATATTCAATTAAACAATTACGAAAAAAACGCCAGCAATTAGCTAAACAACATCAGCATATTGCCCACGATTTAACAGCTCTGAGAAAAAAATCCTTTTTAGAGCTAGCAGTTGAAATGAACTATTCTCCCGAAAAAGAACAGCAGTTTATTCAGGATGCTTTTGAGCTTTATACTATAGAACGGAATAAAGTCAGTTTATATGACGATGTTATTCCCACTTTGGAACTCTTAAGTACGGATTTTCAATTGGGCGCAGTCACAAACGGTAATGCAGATATCTATCGAATTGGCCTTGGACATTTATTTAAATTTTCCTGGTCTGCTACAGATGCAGGACAACAAAAGCCACATCCCATTGTGTTTGACTCATTAATGGATAAGTATAATCTGCAACCCAATGAGCTCATTCATATTGGCGATGATCCCATCTCAGATATAAAAGGAGCCCAGCAATCAGGGATTCGTGCTGTCTGGTTAAATCGCGACCATATACCCTGGCCAGAGGGACTTAATTCACCTTTCATAGAGATAAATCAATTAAATCAATTGCCAGCAATTATTAAGGCGCTATAATCGAGGTAATAAATTTACAAAGATGAACAGAGACCGATGACTCGATGGCTTATGTAATTACTTCCATAGCTAGTATTTTATTCCTTATTAGCCTGATGCTGCTGCTTTTTACTTCCACGATGAAGAAAATACTTTTTTTCTTCTTTGCACCACGCTGGATTAATGCCGTAATAGTCATACGTATGCTTATGGGATTTATTATTATTGCGGCAGCCCCTTTTACCGGCTTCCCCAATATGATGCTGTTTTTAGGTATTGCTGTAATCTTTTTAGGCATGACCATGCCGTTTTTCTCTGAGGACACTCTTGATCAAATGGCATTATGGTGGCAAGCTCAATCTAATTGGATGTTACGACTCTATGCACTGATTTTTCTTCCTATATGGCTGTTCTTTATCTTCGCTTCACTGCCTGATTACACAATTTTGGAAGAAATTTTACAATATATCCTTCCTCATACCCATTAAATCACCTATTAAATCAGTAAGCAGATACCACTTTTTTCATACCCTTCTTGAGATTATCCACAGTTAGTCTCCAATAAGTGAAAAACCATCTACAAGCCTTGCTATTCCTGCTAAAATAATCGTTTTGCTATGAATATCTGGTCTGTCAATATGTCTGAAATTACATCATCACCTGCAAGCACTCAACAACATGTCAAAAGCAAGCGCTTTGCCCTGTTAAAATCATTACTTAAAGAACGTATCCTGTTTCTGGATGGTGCCATGGGCACTATGATTCAGCAATATGAATTAGGTGAAGCAGATTATCGCGGTGAGCGCTTTAAAGACTGGCCTTCGGATGTCAAAGGCAATAATGACCTGCTGTCTATTACCCAGCCGCAGATCATTAAGGCGATTCACAGTCAGTATCTTGAAGCTGGTGCAGATATTATTGAAACTAATACCTTTAGCTCAACCACCATCGCCATGGCTGACTATAGCATGGAGGATCTGGCTTACGAGTTAAATGTTGTGTCTGCTCAGGTTGCTCGTGAAGCCGCCGATGAAGTCAGCGAAAAAGACGGACAGCCACGCTTTGTTGCCGGGGTGCTTGGCCCCACTAACCGCACTGCCAGCATATCACCCGATGTCAATGATCCCGGCTTTCGTAATGTCAGTTTTGATGAACTGGTTGATGCTTACTATGATGCCACCCGAGGTCTGGTCGATGGCGGTGCTGATATATTATTAATCGAAACTATTTTTGATACTCTCAATGCCAAAGCCGCTATTTTTGCGGTTAAAAAATATTTTGACGATCATGCTATAGAATATCCCATCATGATCTCCGGTACGATTACCGACAAGTCCGGTCGTACCTTATCAGGCCAGACCACTGAAGCCTTTTATAATGCCTTAAACCATGCCGAGCCAATATCCATTGGTTTGAACTGTGCTCTAGGGGCCGGCGAGCTGCGTGCCTATGTTAAAGAGTTATCCACTATTGCCAGTTGTGCAGTCTCTGCCCACCCGAATGCCGGCCTGCCGAATGAGTTAGGCGGTTATGATGAATCCCCCGAACAAATGGCTGAACAGCTTGAAGAATGGGCGGAGTCTGGTTTTATCAATATCATTGGTGGTTGTTGCGGTACTTCACCGGATACCATTCGCGCCATAAAAGCAGCCATTGAAAAACATGCTCCACGCAGCATTCCTAAGACTGACAGACAATGCCGCCTTTCCGGACAGGAACCCTTTAATATCAATGACGATTCATTGTTTATCAATGTTGGTGAGCGAACTAATGTCACCGGTTCAGCCCGTTTTCTTCGTCTGATTAAAGAAGAAAATTATGAAGAAGCCATTTCAGTTGCCCAGCAGCAGGTTGAAAGCGGCGCACAAATAATTGACATCAATATGGATGAAGCCATGCTGGATGGTGCGGCTGCCATGACCCGCTTCCTAAATCTCATTGCCGCCGAGCCGGAGATTGCTAAAGTGCCTGTCATGGTGGACTCTTCCAAATGGGAAGTCATTGAAGCCGGTTTAAAATGTATCCAGGGCAAGGGCATTGTTAATTCCATCAGTTTGAAAGAAGGTGAAGAGAGCTTTATTCATCACGCCCGGCTGATACGACGCTACGGTGCTGCCGCCATTGTCATGGCCTTTGATGAAGATGGACAGGCAGATACACAGGCAAGAAAAATTGAGATCTGCAGCCGCTCTTATAAAATATTGACTGAGCAGGTCGGCTTTCCACCCGAAGACATTATCTTTGATCCGAATATTTTTGCTGTGGCAACTGGTATTGATGAACATAATAATTATGGTGTGGACTTTATTGAAGCCACCTGGGTTATTAAGCAGACACTGCCCTATGCCAAGGTCTCAGGGGGTGTATCAAATGTATCTTTCTCTTTTCGCGGCAATAATCCGGTTCGTGAAGCTATTCATGCGGTCTTTTTATACCATGCTATTCAGGCGGGTATGGATATGGGTATTGTTAATGCTGGTCAGCTGGCTATCTATGATGATATTCCTGCAGAACTGCGAGATAAAGTGGAAGATGTGGTTCTCAATCGCAACCAGAACGCAACTGATGCCTTGTTGGACATTGCAGAAACCTATCGCGGTGAAGCCATTGGCGGGAAAAATGTTCCCCAAAAAGATGACTCCTGGCGACAGCTGGATGTCGGCGCGCGTTTAAGTCATGCTCTGGTTAAAGGTATTACCGAATTTATTGATGAAGATACCGAAGAAGCCCGTCTTCAATTTGATGAGCCGATAGAGGTCATTGAAGGTCCGTTAATGGATGGCATGAATACTGTCGGTGATTTATTCGGCTGTGGTAAAATGTTTTTGCCACAGGTGGTTAAATCCGCCCGGGTGATGAAAAAAGCCGTGGCCTGGCTGATGCCTTACATTGATGCTCAAAAAGCAGAAGCAGCAAAAGACGGCAAGTCTGTCATCTCTAATAACGGCAAGATTTTAATGGCCACTGTTAAGGGTGATGTGCATGATATCGGCAAGAATATCGTTGGCGTAGTACTGCAGTGCAACAACTTTGAAGTCATAGATATGGGCGTTATGGTGCCCGCAGAAGATATTCTTAAAAAAGCCAAAGAAGAAAATTGTGACATTATTGGTTTATCCGGTCTGATCACACCATCACTGGATGAAATGGTCCATATTGCCAAAGAAATGCAGCGCCAGGGTTTCAGTATTCCTATTATTTTAGGTGGTGCTACAACATCCAGTATTCATACCGCAGTTAAAATTGAGCCCGAGTATGCTCATCCTGTAGTTCATGTGGCGGATGCATCACGTGCGGTGGGCGTTAGTCAGAGTCTGCTGTCGAATAAATTGAAAGATGATTTTGTAAAATCAGTCTCTGATGAATATCAGGCCATTCGTGATGCTCGAGCAAACAAAACCGGTAAAACCAACCAGATTACCATTGCTCAGGCAAGAGGAAACAAACTGCCGATTGACTGGTCTGATACCAATAAAGTCCCTCCTGTAAAACCTGCTTTTTCAGGTAGTAAGGTTTTCACTGATTACCCCTTAGCGTATTTAAAAGAATATATTGACTGGGGTCCCTTTTTCCAGACATGGGAACTCAAAGGCCGTTTTCCTGCCATTTTAGACAATGAAAAATATGGTGAAGAGGCCCGTAAAGTATATCAGGATGCCACAAATATGCTGGATAAAATTATTAATGAGAAATGGCTTAAAGCTAATGCTATTATTGGTTTTTATCCGGCTAATTGTATTAACGATGATGACGTGGAACTTTATCATGATGACACACGTACAGAAGTGTTAGAAACATTCCACTTCCTGCGTCAGCAAATGAAAAAGCCTCATGGTAAATACAATCAATGTCTGGCCGATAATATCGCGCCCAAAGATTCTGGTATCAAAGATTATATCGGCACTTTTGCTGTCACTACAGGTATTGGTATTGAGACCAAACTGGCTGAATTTGAAAAAGATCATGATGATTATCAGTCAATCATGCTCAAAGCACTGGCCGACAGATTAGCCGAAGCCTTTGCCGAAAAAATGCATGAGCTGGTACGTAAAGAATACTGGGGCTATGCCAATGATGAAGCCTTAGATAATGAAGCACTGATAACAGAGAAATATCAAGGTATTCGTCCGGCACCCGGCTATCCCGCCTGCCCTGATCATACAGAGAAAGCAACATTATGGGACTTGATGGACGTTAAAGAAAAGACAGGAATTGAACTCACCAGCAGTTATGCCATGATGCCCGCAGCAGCTGTCTCCGGCATGTATTTCTCTCATCCTCAGGCCCGCTATTTTGGCACCGGTAAAATCCATAAGGATCAGGTTGAAAACTATGCGCAACGTAAAGGCATATCAATAGAAGAAGCTGAACGCTGGTTATCACCTGTCTTAAGCTATTAGGAACCAGTTTTTAAAAGTAACTATCAAAGACAGGCATTGAAAAATGCCTGTCTTTCCCTGCCTATACATAATTCCTACATTCTTTCTGTAATATTCATGGTATTTTTGATCGACGTTTGGGCGGCAGACGAGTGAGCAATTGCAGCAATTGTTTCAAGCTTGATAAACGTCAATCCGGTAGGCGTATGGAAGATAAGTGATTTTCCATCAGATTTACTATGGCAATGGATTGTGAGGATTGATTTTACAACTTTAACGACTATGAAAGTGACATAACGACCATTATCCTATAAAAATCAGTTGAAAATGGTCTATAATCATAACCCATTGAAATTATAGTGAAATATCATGATATTACCACCAAAAATC
>JAHXIM010000455.1 GCA_025655635.1 gamma proteobacterium symbiont of Lucinoma myriamae
GATGCTCTACCCTATAAATTCCAGAAAACTATCTCTCTTGCTTCAAATTCGCTATATTTTTACCCACTAATTTTCCTGAAGAGCCAAAGATATTTAATACAACAGCCTATCAACATCTGCAAAGCAAAACGAGCATTGCAATTGCCTTAGATGAGTCATTTTCCAGTTCTGATTCACTTGAAACATTCCCTGTACAGCGGTTAATATTAAAACCAATGGCTCAAGGCGGTTTGCTAAAAACCTTAGAGCGAGTCAGACAGGCACAACAATTAAACATTGAAACGATTATTACCAGCAGCATTGAAAGCGGCTATGGATTATGGGCTATCAGCCATTTATGTGCGGCGGTTAATAATCAGCAGTATCATGGCATTGCAACCGCTTCCTGGCTGGAAGAAACACTCATTAAACCACCAGAGATAAAACATGGCATCATTACCTTTTAATTATTCATTTACCACTCGCATACATGATATTGATGTGGCAGGCGTTATGTTTTTTGCCCGTTTTTTTTATCATATTCACGATGCCTATGAAGATTTTTTAAATCATCAGGCACAGAGTATTAAGCAAATTCTTAATTCTAATTTTATATTACCCATTAGTCATACCGAGGCAGATTTTAAAGCACCTATTGTATTAAATGAAACCATCACTATTGAAATCTCTTTACATAAAATTGAAGTGGAAGAATTTATTTTAAGTTATCAATTCCTCGATTCAACAGGAAAAATCAGATCAACGTCACTGACTCATCATGTGTGTCTGGATAGTAACAGCAAACAACGCAAAACACTGCCTGCATCAATCCATCAGCTGCTAAATGATGTTTAATAATCACGACTAAATATGTGTTCCAAATGGTGTTCATATTGTACTAAGCCTCCGCACAGGAACTTTTATTTTGAGGTAGAAACAGCACAGACAACAATAGAGCAAGTTCCCAAAAAAGACAGCATTCGATAATTTGCCTTTGAGTTGATACTGTGCAAGTGTATACTTATGGCTTATGAGACGTTATAACAACAATCTAATACTACTTTCTGCATTGAGTATTCTCTTGCTTATCGGGCAAATGAGTATACTCATTCATACAGAAGCACACCCTTTTCATGATCAGCATGAACATTGTGCTGCCTTTGTTTCTGCCGAGCAAACAGATAATGCGCTTGTTACGCCCATTATCAATTTACCTGCCATAAAAAATGATGCACTAAGCATCTATTTTACCTATTATAATTTATCTATTTCACAGAGTGTATATCAGGCACGCGCCCCGCCTTTTCTTTCGTAAACCCAATCAAATAACAACACCGCTACAAATAGTATGTATTTGTAGCTGATTTTTTCTGGATTACGGAAGAGCTTATCATGCGTAAAAAATTTCTTGTGGCTGTAACAATAGCAGCTATATCTAACATTAATCCTGTGTGGGCTGATAGTGAGATTGAAGCACTCAGAAAACAGGTAGAAGCATTAAAAAGTGACTATGAGCAGCGTATCAATGCTCTGGAACAAAGACTGAAACAATCTGAGGCGAAATCACAGCTGGCTCAGCAAAAAGTTGAACAGATTGCTGATAAAGTCGCAACAAACAAAATATCTGCAGCACAGCAGCAAAATAGCTTTAACCCGGCAATCAGTCTCACATTAGATGGTCGTTATGCCGATTTTGACAATGATCCTGATGCCTATGAATTACCCGGTTTTATGCTTGGAAATGAAGCTGGTTTAGGTGAAGAAGGTTTTTCAATTGGTCACACAGAAATTGCCATCAGTGCCAATGTTGATAATAAATTTTATGGTAAAGCAACGTTAGCAATCCATGATCATGAAGGTGAAACAGAAACTGAACTGGAAGAAGCCTATATTCAAACTCTGGGGCTGGGACATGGCGTCACTTTAAAAGCAGGCCGGTTTTTCTCAGCCATCGGTTATTTAAATGAACAACATGAACATGCCTGGGATTTTGCCGATGCGCCTTTAATTTATCGGGGCTTGTTTGGTGACCAGTTGCGTGATGATGGATTACAAGTAACCTATGTGGCACCAACAGATACCTTTATGCAAATTGGTACTGAATTACTGCGTGGTGATCGTTTTCCAGGCGGTGGTGATCATGATGGTGTAGGTGCCTGGACTGTCTTTGCCAATATTGGTGGTGACATCGGCATTGAACACAGTTGGCAATTGGGCTTAAATCATTGGCGTGAAAATGATGTCGATGGTCGTACCAGTGGTGCTCATAGCCATGATGGCGGCACAGCAGAAACCCCTTCATTCTCAGGTGACAGCAAAATCAGTTCTCTCGATTTAGTCTATAAATGGGCTCCCAACGGCAATCCCACCAGTCGAAATCTTAAACTCCAGTTTGAATACTTTGACCGTCGTGAAGACGGCAGCATCACTATGTTCAATAGCGGCCCGCCGGAAGAAGTATCAACTTATGATGGTCAGCAGGATGGTTGGTATGCTCAGGCTGTTTATCAATTTAAACCTCATTGGCGAACAGGTATGCGTTATGATCGACTCAGCAGTAATAATAAAGGTTCGCATGAAGATGTACTGGCTGAGGCAGGCTTGGATGACGAAGGACATACACCAGAGCGTTATAGTGCGATGCTGGAATGGCTGCCCAGTGAATATAGCCGGATAAGACTGCAGTTCAACCGGGATAACTCATATGAAGATTCAGATAATCAGGTTTTTTTACAATATACTCATAGTCTGGGAAGTCATGGCTCCCATCAGTTTTAGGAGGAAATAAGGAATGTTCATACCGATTAAAAAACATCTGCTGTTGATATTAATATTTTTGCTCTGCTCAGCCAGTAGTCACGCCAAAATCAATGTATTTGCCTGTGAGCCCGAATGGGCATCACTGGTGCAGATTTTGGCTGGCGATCAGGTGGATATTTTTAGTGCCACCACGGCACTACAGGATCCGCATCATATACAGGCACGACCCAGCTTAATTGCTAAAGCACGTCGTGCTGATCTGCTGATTTGTACCGGAGCAGAATTAGAAGCGGGTTGGCTGCCATTGCTGTTGAGAAAGTCAGCTAATGGAAATATTCTGCCCGGTCAGACAGGTCATTTTATGGCTTCCGAACATGTTCTTTTATTGGAAAAGCCTAAACTATTAGATCGCAGTCAGGGTGATGTTCATGCCGATGGAAATCCACATATTCATCTTGATCCACACAGAATCATGCGTATTGCTGAAGCATTGTCCAGGACTTTAAGCCGTGTAGATCCCGATAATCAGGCCTATTATCAAAATAATTGGAGCAGTTTTAAGGAATCATGGTCCCAGGCGATTGCAAAATGGGAACAACTAGGCCAGTCATTACGAGGTAAGCAAATTGTTGTAAATCACAATAGCTGGGTTTATCTTGAAGATTGGTTAAAATTAGAGCGGGTGGCAACCTTAGAACCAAAGCCCGGCATTGCACCAAGCAGTACTCATTTAGCACAGGTTCTTGCTGAATTGAAAGATAATCAGGCCGATATGATCCTTTATGCAAGCTACCAGAATGACAAGGCTGTTCGCTGGCTGGAACAGAAGACTCATATTCCAGTGGTCACATTACCCTTTACTGTAAGTACTGATGAGACTTTATTTGAGTGGTATGAAAGTATTATCAAGCAACTTTTGGATAGTAAATAATGAACCTTGATGGAATGACTTTAAGCATCCTTGGGCCAGCTTTTATAGCTGGCCTGTTAGTCATAGCAACCCATGTGCCATTGGGACAGGAAGTGCTTAAACGCGGCATTATTTTTATTGATTTGGCCATCGCACAAATTGCCGGACTAGGTGTTATTCTAGCCAACCAATTTGGCTGGCAGGCACATGGATGGGAAGTGCAATTAGCTGCCTTGACCAGTGCCTTGCTCGGTGCATGGATATTAAGTTTAATGGGAAAATTTTGGGGAGCCATTCAAGAAGCACTGATAGGTGTAACATTTATTTTATCGGCAACAGCCAGCATTTTATTATTAGCAAATAATCCTCAGGGTGGTGAGCACCTTAAAGAATTACTAGTGGGTCAAATTCTTTGGGTTACCTGGGATCAACTCATTCCAATTACGTTAATGACAATAGCTATTTTGCTTGCATGGTTTAAATTCAGACAATACTTAAACCGTATGGGATTTTATCTGATTTTTGCTGTGGCCGTAACCAGTTCAGTCCAACTGGTTGGGGTTTATCTGGTTTTTGCCAGTCTTATTATTCCAGCTCTGGCCAGTAATAATTATAAAGCAAAAGCAGGACTGATAATCGGCTATACCGTTGGTATTTTGGGCTATGGCCTGGGGTTAATATTTTCTTCTATAATCGATTTACCAAGTGGTGCAGTTATTGTCTGGAGTATTACCATAATCGCCTTAATATTTCAGTTCATATTCAAGAAAGAAAAATCAAATAAATTACTGAAACAGCAATAACTGGACCAAAAAAATACAGGAGCTATGATTGCTTGTTTTTATACCCGATAAAGGTCGCTATACCCAATTAGCAGCAAACCCAGTAATATCATTACGGCTCCAATACCGGTGCCTAAAATTGTGTTCGCCCAGGCAAAACCAAACACAGCAAAAAAAGCCATTCCTGAGTGAGCAATGGTACCGATAATAAACATCCAGCTCAGAAGTTGTTTAAATAGTGCCGGTAGTGTTAACAAACCTAATACCAGACCCACAGCAATATTAAGTATGGATTCCAGATTGCCATGTGCATGAGGACCACCTTTTATTGTATCAATTGGTGAACGAGCATTGAGATTGGTATTGATGGCCATTATTGCGAAAGAATTTGCCTTAGCAATTTCTTCAGCGGTCATTGTTTCAAGGGTTTCCTGATTTTCAAAATCAGGATTAACGGCAAGTTGTAAGCTGGATAAAACCTGCTGTTTTGCCGCTGAGGCTTTTGCGGCATCAGGTAATAAGTTAACCACCATATAGGGACCCAGACTGGCGGTCATGACTAAAAACAAAAAGCCAAATACGATATTTTTTTTACCTTCCATTATTTTTCCTTTGAACTATTTTTTGAAATAGTAGTTAATTATTATTATTATTATTATTTGAACGGCTTTGCGATCAATTTTTCCCATGCTATTTCTGGGAATTTTTTTAACGCTCAATATAACTCTTGGCTGATAAGCCGGCTGTATGTTTTCTTTAAGCCAACACTTTAGCTCGTCAATACCCCCACTAAACTGCTCTTCCCCTACACAAAGCTGAACTTCTTCTTCACAAAAAAGGGCAACAATCGTATCACCCCAATTTTGATTTGAATCTTTATTTTGTATCTGAGCATTGTTATCAATATAGCTTGAATTTGCAATTTTTCCTATAGCAAAATCGCCTGAAACAGGAGATCTTTCCAGTAATGATTCAATGTGCTCAGGTGCAATATTTTTTCCACCTGAAATAATCATATAATCATTACGTCCGATTATTGATAAATCATTATTATCAAGCTTAACTCTATCGTGAGTCATAAACCACTGATTCTCAAATTGTTCTTTTTTTATATCAGTATAACCAGAAAATATCATATCCCCCTTAATTTCAAGGACATTATTATCTGAGAGTTGAGTTTCAATACCATCAAGTATTTTTAGTTTATCCGGCGTTCTGCCAATAGCAATGGTTGAGCTTGCTTCAGTCATCCCATAGCTAATATAAACCGGCCAGCCTGCTGATACTGCTCGCTGATACAAATCATCTGAGAGTTTATCACCACCGACAATTACATACTTTAATGATTCAGGTGGTTTACGATCTTCACTAAGCTCTAACAATTTAAATAACATTCTTGGTACTAAGGAAATATGACTGATGCCATAGTGATTAATATCCCGCCAGACTTTTTCTGTATCAAAATTTTCATGCAAAACCATTGATGCATTATTAAACCAACAGCGATAAACAATCATCACGCCTGCAATATGACTTAAGGGCATACAATTAAGCCAGATTGATGAAGAATCAATGGGGATTATTTTGACAAAGTTTTGACAATGCGATTCAATATTTTGATAGCTGATCAGGGCAACTTTTGGTCTTGCCTGACTGCCGCTGGTGGCAATGGCCAGGGCGATATCTGAATTATTAATATCAGCAAGTTCATAACTAAAACAAGTGCTGAATTCAGAGCTAACAGGAAATACGGTTCTTTTTTCTAGAAAGCCGTATAAAAGATCAAGTGTTGCAGAAAATACATCTTGTGCCTGCGTTATCAATACCACAGTATGATTTATTTTATTTTTGGAAATAGCGCTTTGAATTTTCGTACAGAGATCACCCCAGGTATAACATTGTCCCCGATAAAAAAGAGTCAATTCAAATTGTATTTCACTGGCTTTCATTGCTGCCAATATGGATACAGGCAATACCAAAAAACAAGTTTCTATAAGTCACTTTTGAGAATCCTGCCTGCTCAATTAATGACTTCATTTCTTGCTGATCAGGAAAACGACGGATAGATTCAATTAAGTATTGATAAGCTTCCGGCTGCCCTGCTACAAGCGCACCCAGACGTGGAATAATATATTGATTATAAAAATTATAAAATGGTCTTATGGGCATCATTGGTCGGGAAAATTCCAGACAATAATACTGACCATCGGGTTTTAGCACTCTGTGGATTTCTTTTAAGGCATCACTCATGCTGGTCATATTGCGAATACCAAAAGAAATAGTCAGTTTATCTATACTATTATCTGCAAAGGGCAGCTTTTCACCGATCAATGCCATTAACTTAAGGAGAACTGTTTCTTTTTCATCAACTTACAGTTATTATTCTTGCTAATCGGGTAGCCACAGGTTTCTCTCCTA
>JAHXIM010000158.1 GCA_025655635.1 gamma proteobacterium symbiont of Lucinoma myriamae
TAAATAACGAACAATAAGACTGGCCGATTCTTCAGGTAATTTCAATACCTTAAAGTCACTAATTTTAGTCACAGCTTGTCGTGGAGAAGCTAAAGAAGAGTGTAGTAATCCAACCGAAGAAAAGTCTTGTATCAAGCCTGGCTCTCCGCCTAAAGCTCGAGTAAAACGCCGCTCTTTATCAAAGTGAAACAGATAATCACCCTGTTTATCAGCAATGGCATAAGACACATGTTCAGGTGCATGTAAAAATTGCTTAACAATCAAATTAAAATTGATATTAATAACAATCACTCCTGACACCTTGCCCTGCAAATTAAACACCGGTGCCGCAGCACGCATGACAGGCTGCAAAGGCCGGGAAATTATTCCATGCTCACGATTAAGTTCTACCGGTGAAATATACTGCTCATCAACATCCAGCTTGAGCGTTTCATTCACATAAGCATATTGACCTTTTTTTTGTAATTTATCCTGCGCCACACTAATGATTTCGTTATCTTGTCGCTCAACCCGAAGAATTTCCATACCACTATCAGCCAAACCAATAAAACGTACTTGTAAATATCCAGGACGCTGTTCCAATAGACTAATAAAACGAATCTTCAGATTTTCTCGCCATGATGTTTCATCGGCATCAATCTCATCATAACCAGAAGCAGTCTGATAGCGTTCGACAAGGAAATTAGAGCCCGCAATACGCTCAACATCATTTCGCATACGAGTAATATTTTCATTTAAACCAAGAGTCAGGCGCTGCAATTCACTACTGAGGCGCTGTACACTTTGTTGACGTAATAAGCTGGAGGCATCATGAAAACTATAGAAGGCAATACCTAAAATACCAATACCTGCAATAATAAAGGCAAATAAAGCAAATTTTGCTGGTAGTGATCGTCGTATATAATGAAGCATTGAATAAACTCTTATCAGTATTTAGATGTTGAAGTTTTATGTATACTCTAATTAAGGGTCTAGTTAAAAATAGTGTAAACCTTTAATTTTCACTATAAAACTTATTTTTTTATGATGCAACCAGCACCCTGCTTTGTCCACCACCCAATTTTTCCACCACAACACGAGTGCCTATGCGTTCTACAAGAAGAGGAACATGTGAGATAATCCCCACTTTGCGACCCAGCCCTTGTAAGGTATCCAGGCTGGCAATAGCAACATCCAGTGTTTCCTGATCCAAAGTGCCAAAACCTTCATCAATAAAGAGTGATTCAACCTGAGTTTTTGTAGATGATAATGAAGCCAGTCCAAGTGCGAGTGCTAATGAAACCAGGAAGCTTTCACCACCGGAAAGACTTTGCACACTACGTACTTCATCTGCCATATCCCGATCAATAATTTGCAAATCCAGATCAGTAGCCGGTACTCGTTGCAGTTGGTAGCGTCGGGCAAAATCATTAAGGTGTTCATTGGCATGACTCAGTAATGACTCAAGGGTAAGACTCTGAGCAAAAACACGAAATTTATTACCACTGGCTGATCCAATTAATTCATTTAACACAGCCCATGAATTCCAATGCTCCTGTTGAGTATTAAATTCCAGCTGATAGCTGGCAATACGCTGTCGTTTAGCTTCATCTGCTTTAAATTCCAGTAATTTTTCCTGCTGTGTCGTGTGAGTTATTTTTAATAATTCATTGTGATGAGTTAATTGTTGCAAAAGATCATCTTGTGATAATTTTCTTAATGATTGTGAAAAAGACTGAAATTTCTGTTCATGAGAATCCAGTTTAGCTTTTCTCTCAATCAGTAATGTTTCCGTTTTAAGCAAATCATTGTTAAGCTGAGTAATTTCATCCTGCTTTATTTTTATCCAGTGATCATCTTTAGTTAACAATAATACTAACTCTGATAAGTTAAGTGAGTAATTATCCAATTCAGCATTTAATTTACCTTCATGAAAAGTGCGTTGTTTACTATTATCATCAATCTGCTGCTGTAAGTAGTGACACTGCTCTTTTATTTTGATTATATTCTTTTGGCTTTGCCCTAAAGCCCTGTTACCACGTTCCGATTTCTCTGTTAGTTTATTAATTGAATCAAGTAAAACACGTTCCAGTTCATCAACATTATCTACCTGTTTGTCACTAGCCTGTTCCCTGAGAAGAGCCGTTAAATGTTCATTAAAAAGTGTCTGACGTTCACTAACAAGCATATTTAATTGCTGGTTGATATTATCCAGTTCTTCCTGATGTGCGGCTAACTGCAATGTCAAATGATTAATATTAGCTAATAATACATTTTGCTCGGTAATGATGCTGACAATATTCCTTTCTTCATTTTGTAATTGATCTTTTTTCTGTTGTTGTTCAACAATTTTATTTTGCAGTTTAATTACATATCTGATTTGCTCTTTATTAGATTTTATTGCTGAATTATTTTCCTCCATGGCTTTCTCTAGCTGAGTATCATTTTCGCTATCATTGATATCCTCTAAAAATTCATACGGCCTGGATATAGTTTGCCATTGTTCTTCTAATTCTTGTAATTCCATAGCAGTTTGTTTAATCAGCTTATCATGATTTAACTGCTCAATTTTTAAATATTCTATTTTTTGCCGTGCTTCATTAAGCTCAATTAATTTTGTCTGCATTATCACTTCAAGCTCGTTAACCCGCTCTTTTTGTTGCTGATAGTGTTGATTGAGAACTGCATCCTGTTCTGCCCAGGGATGTTCAAATGAACCACATACCGGGCACTCCTGATTTTTTTTCAATAAGCGTCTTAAGGATGCCGCACCTTTAGCAACAGACTCCTGAATAATAAGTAATGCTCTTTTTGCATCATCACACAAAGCGAGCGTCTGTTGATATTCATCTTGAAAACTATCAGCTTTTTGTATCAGCTCATTAAGACTAAGCACATCTTGTGCCTGCTGTATTCGCCACTGTGCTGAATTTGATTCTTTATCACAAAATATTTCTTTAATTTTTTTAAGTTGTTGAAGTTCATTATGCTTCAGTGAAAACTCATTCTGATCCTGATTGAGTTTTTCTAGAGAAGTATTTTTTTGCTTCTTCTGTAATTCATTTAATTGCTCATTAGTTTTTTTTAATGAGACATCAATAGCATTTTTTTTATCATGATATTCTTTAATATTAATTTTTTTACGTTCAAGCTCATTGAATGACACACTTAACTTATTGCGTTCATGCTGTTTAGATAAAGCACTTTTCTCAATTAATCCAATCTTTGTATCAATGGCTCTTATCTGTATAAGAATGGATTTTATTTTTTCATACTGCTGCCGGGAGGCGGTTAATTGTTCTTGTGTAACAATGACACTATCTGATAATTTTTTTTCATTATGATTTTCACTATCACTTTTATTTTTTGCACTATTAAGTTGCTCAACAAAATCGTTATAATGTTTTCTTAAATCATCTAATTGCTGAACATAGGGTCTTAATTTTTGTACTGATGTTATTTTTTGTATTTCTTCTTTTAAGGGCTCTTGTCGAGATTTAGCTGTTTTCAAAGCAGCTAAATTTTCTTGAGTAACCATGTATTCTTCATGTAAGGTTTCTTTATGCTCATACCATTGCAAGATGTTACGACAATTTTTTATGACTGTTTGACTCTCTAACAATCCATCTTCAAGTTCCGCTATTTTGATTTTCAGATCATTACGTTCATTATCCGGTAATGGAATAACCAGACTCATTTTGTCTTGTATACGCTTTAATAGCTGATCTTCCTGCTGAAACTGGCGATAGGCTGCAATGGATAATTGCGAATAGATTTCTGTTCCCGTGATTCGTTCCAGTAAGGAAGAACGCTCATCACTTTTTGCTTTTAAAAAGGCCGCAAAATCACCTTGGGCCAATAACACTGAACGCCTGAATTGTTCAAAATTGAGACCAATTCGTTGACTGATTTGCTCTAGAGTATCACTTTTATTTTGTCCTATAATTTCATCTGTTGTTTTATTTATCAGTTTTACTGACTGGTTTTGCAAACGGCCGTTAACTTTATTTCTTGCCCGTTTTATTTCCCAACGCGCTTGATAGTATTGTTTGTCCAGGCCAATAAATTCTACCTCAGCATAGGCACTTGCCGTACCCCGACTCATAATAGAGCCGACATCATTACTGCTGATGCGTTGTTTTTCATCTTCATCACTCCGGCCTACTTTGACATGAGCAGTGCCAAGCAAACGCGGAATCTTGTCAAATAAAGCCAGACACATGGCATCCAATAAGGTGCTTTTTCCTGCTCCGGTATGTCCGGTAATTGCAAACAGACCTGCTTGCTCTAATGGTGCTTTATTGAGAGCGACTTCAAACTCCCCCTTTAGACTCGCCAGATTTTTTCCTCGAATGGACAGAATACGCATTATTCAGTTTCCTCCACTGACTCCAGCAGTTCATGGAATAAGCTGCTGATCTTATCCGGCACCTGTTGTTCAAACATTCGCTGATAGCATTGCTGAAAAACATCTTCAGGATGTAATTCTTCCAGTCGAGTTTGTTTTTTTTCTGCCAGAGCTTCACCTTTACCAGGATAGTGAATACTTAGTTTCAATAACCGAGCCGCTTTATCCTCCAGTAGGTTTTCTATCTGTTGTCGTAAAGCAGGTTCTGGTTTATCCAGTTCAATTTTTATTTCCAGCATGGGTTCTTTAAATTTATCTTTATCATCACGCAAGTCAAACCCCTGCTCTTCAATAAGAGGCCCTATATCAGATAATTTTGCATACGTCTTATCAGGAATCGATTGTATAGTCACTGCACGAGGTATCTTAATTTTTTCAGCTGTTATTTGTTTACCTTCTGAATCAGGCAAACAAATTTTTATAATTTGATGTTGATAATTACGTTCCGTAAAGGATAAGGGAATGGGTGAGCCGCTATAATGTATCAGCGTATTGTTATTAGTACTGACTTTTTGCGCTTTATGAAGATGCCCGAGGGCAACATAGTCAATTGCTTCATTAAACAGTTGAGCGGGTAAAGCATGCTGATTACCACCTAAAATACGACGTTCACTGAGCTCTGACAATTCAGCACCGACCATATAACAATGACCGGTAACAATCTGGCCAATAGAATCAGATAAATTCTTCTCTTTTTTATAATCCTGCATGTGTGCATACAATTGCTGATAGAGATGTTCAACACCAGCAATTAATGGATCATTATCATCTGAAATATTTTCTTCATTATTAATATCCGCATTCCTAATGAAGGGCATGGCACCACAAATTGCCCTGACAACACCATCCTTATCTGTTAACGGCACAACAAGACATGACCAGTCTATTAGCCTCTTTTCAAGACTGGTATTTTTTAAGCTTGTGTCCTGATGTGTCAGTCCACCAATAACTTTAATACCAAGACTATCCAATATCTGTGAAGGTGCATCTAATCTTGATGCAGAATCATGATTGCCGCCAATAATAACAATATCCAGCAGTGGGCTGCACTGCTTAGCTTTGATAAGAAAATTATAAAACATTGACTGAGCATCGGCAGGTGGGTTGGCTGAGTCAAAAATATCACCGGCAATAAGCAATACATCTGCTTCAATTAATTTAATTTGCTCTATCAGCCAGCTTAAAAAACAATCATGCTCATAGCTTCTGGATATTCCATGTAAACGATGTCCCAGATGCCAGTCCGCAGTATGTATAATCTTTATCATTTGCCCACTTTGTAATATTTTTACTGTTATTTTCTGATTATTTGCATTAATGTAGTTTATTGTTACGATTATGTTACAGTATTCTAAAATATTAGCATATAATCACCCGTTAAGTTCTCTTCTAATTTCTCCACTAATCCAGGGGATTTAGGAATAAAAGAGCTCATATTGACTATATTTAATTTGTTTAATCAATGAATTATTGAGGTGCCAATGTTACGTGATTCACTCAGCATTCTAGTTGTTGATGACATGAAATTCAGTTGTGAATTTATTCGCCGTGCTTTAAAGAAAGAAGGCTATACCTCTATTGATGTAGTCAACAATGCACCTGAAGCACTAATGCGTTTACAAGAACAGCCTGTTGATGTTGTTCTGGCTGACTGGCTTATGCCGGAAATGGACGGCCTGGAGTTAGCACTAAGAATTCGCCAGCTTGATGAAGAACAGCATCATTATACCGGTATTGTTTTATTGACAGCCAAAGATGATATTGATTCAATTCGTACTGCTTTTGAAAAAGGTGTTGATGATTATATTGTAAAACCACCTAATCAGGTTGAATTGGCAGCCAGAATTTATTCAAGTGGTCGTGTTGCCAGTATGCAGAATAGCTTATTACAAACCACCCAAACCTTACGAAGATTATTCGAACTTGAATGTAAAGTTGATAATATTACCGGCCTGGGTCGTCTCGAAGATACTCACAAACGACTTGATGCACTATTACAGCAAACATTTTCCAGGGGTGGAGCAACCTGCACTGCAATTTTAAAAATCACTGATATTGATAAGGTGTCTAAGCAACATGGTCAATTAGTTTATGAACAACTCCTCAGCAGTGTCGCTAATCGCATATGCCATCAGGTGCGTCCTATTGATTTAGTAGGCCATATTAATCAAAATGAATTCGTGATTGCAATGTATAGTGGCAGCACTGATACACGCTGCCGTAATTTTAAACGCATATTACAGGATATAAATCACCGCTCCTACAAAACAACGGGAGGATTTCTCAATGTTCATTGTGCAATGGCTATGGCTATCACAAAAAAAGATAATACTGATATTAACGTTAATCAATTAATAAATAGTCAGCCCTGAAAAACATATTATCTATTTGAAATGTAAGGAATTATCCCTGTTTTTGAGTGACCATAAAGACCAGAAATGTTATAATA
>JAHXIM010000337.1 GCA_025655635.1 gamma proteobacterium symbiont of Lucinoma myriamae
TTCTTCTATCTAATTGAAACATAGTTATTCTCCCATTAAGGTTTGTTAAAAAAATAATAACAGTATATTCCTTTACTGTTATTACTATTATGAGGGTCGGCCGGCATTCGTATAAAATTCGGAATTAGGCAACTTAACGTATTGAAAACTCAAATTATTTTCTTTTTATGATCTAACGGTGAAACTTTCCTTTTGATGTCTAGTGAATATGACCCAAATCTATTTAAATTTTTTCTATAGGGATTTAAATGTGCCAAAATATCCGGAGTAATTTCAACTTTTCCATCATTCTGTAATTTAATTAAAATCTCAGTCATTTTGTTGACATTATAGAGAACCACCATATTGGCTACCAGATGGTTAAATTTTATGATTTTACCCTGTTGTCGTCTGATATTTTCAGCAATTATTCCGTCATTACCAAAAAATAGCCATTTCACAAACCCATTAAATTGTTCACTTTTGTTCGTTGATGTTTGAATTGTTTTTCTGACATCAATATCTCCGATATATTTCAATAAAAAGAGTGTTCGGATAGCTCTCCCCAATTCTCTAAAAGCAAAATACAGTCTATTTTTCTTACTATTGACACAAAGCCGTTTAAGTAGCGTTGATGGTGACATTTTTCCTTTTTTAATGGATAAAACAACCCGAAAGATGTCTTTGAAGTGCAATTCGATTAAATCCCATTTAATCGGTTCACCAAAAAGTGAATTAATATTGCTGTACTTCTTTCCTTTTTCTGGTCGATAAAATGTCAGGTCATGGATATTTCTGATCCTGGGCATCAGCTCAATTCCCAATAAATAAGAAAGAGCAAACACAGGGAAATTTTGTGCCTGTGTGTCACCATGGAGCACTGAAGGCTTAATGTCAGAGTTATTATTGGTAATGCCGTCTAATATATAAATCGCTTCCCAGGCTCCACAAGGAATAAAATGGCTGAATAAGGCAATATATTTATCGGAAACGTGATAGTATCCGATACCACCATATCTTCCATATCGCAGTGACATTTCAGAAATCAGATTTTCTTCGTACAGATTCCATATTGTGCCATCAGCTGATGCATGATCACCACTTCCCCAGTATTTTGGTAAATCAAATCGGTTGTATCTGTTGATGACTTTTTCAATGGCCAGGGTTAATTTGGATTCACTGACATGATTAAAATTAAGCCAGGCAATCTGTTTGCGGGTAAAGTTTTTAATGGCATCGGCTGTTTGTGTTGCCCCAAGATTACAACCAAAACAAAAAAGAGTAGAGATGAATCGCTTGATCCGGTTAGTAATTTTAGGATCAAAGCCAGATAATGGTCTAAAAATTTTATGCAAACTAAGAGACTTTTCTATTTCAATGAGCACATCAATAATATTGACCTTGGGTAGCCTTTCATTGATTAGTTTATCGATTGCTTTTAATTCATTGCTTCGAGCCGTGCCTTTGATCCGCTGTATTGAAATTTTCCCATTTTTAAAACTGACCGATTCATTTTCAGGAAAATCGGCATCAACTTGATCAGCCCGAGAAATAACTTGCTGTTGTAATTGTGTGACAAACTCATGTGGATCGGATGGAAAATTTAGCTGAGCAAGACAATCATCGATTTCAGCATCATATTCTTCATCTGAAATATAATCTTTTTGGGGATCATCATATTCTTCTGCCTGCTCAATATAAAGATCACCATTTCTGAGTTCTTTTTTTATTTGCTCAAAAACACTGAGTTCAAAGTAAATTCTATTGATACGATCAACTTTTGTTTTTTTATTGTTCATCCCTGTGACTAATTTTCGCCAAGCTTCTGGCAGCCAGGATAACTTGATTGATTGGGCACCGATAAGTTGTGCTGCTTCAATAAGATTTATTGTGGTTTTACGTGATGAACGGTAGCTGTTTATCAGCTTGATCATCGTTTCAGTGGTTTTATCACTGGAAGATGATTTTAGATCGAGTAAATCAATGCATTCAAAGAGCAGATTTCGCTTATTCTGATAAGGCTTGACCAAAAAAGGTAGATAATTATTATTAGAATAATTCATGTGTGCTTCACAGTCATCAATGAGCTTATCAACATCTTTGGGCAGTACGTTCTCAATTGCCTGAAGTCGTTCGGTATCATTGCCTACCTGATTAATCGCTATCAATAATTCATGTAATTTCTGAACCAGATTATCCGTGCGTTTTAAATGTGTTTTATGGTATTCCTCCAGTTTAAGTTGTGCATTATTATCCATTTTTTGTAACACTTTGATGAGGCTTACAGCAATATCATCCAAAGTTTTACTGAATTTTGAACGGATTTGAATAATAGCTAATGTATACCGCTTCTCTGATTTCATGCGAGCCATTTCTTTTGCATCCAGAGGAATAGCTTCTAAATAAAATTGACGATATTTTGCTTGTGGTAGTATTGAATGCAGATCAGGAAGCTTCTCATAGTATTCTTTGACTTCACGGTGATGATGTAAAAACTTTCTGATTTTTTTAGGTGTCGGCTTTTTCGGTTCTTGCTTAAACTGATGCCAGAGAGAGTAATTTTCACCAGCAGGTACAAGGAATAGTTTATCGATTAACTGGCGAATTTCAGGAGTTAGCATCCCTTTGATCTGTTGATAATACTGTGAATTCACCTGAGTCCGGGCTTTATTGGCTATCCTGTCAAAAGTACTGAAGGCTGGAAGTTCGTAGCGATCTTTAACAATTTGTTCCAACATTGCATTGATAATATCAGAAATAACTTCATTGGTTCGTGCGGCAGATAATGCCGCATTAAAAATAATGGTTTCAGCATCACTATTGTATTGGTTTACTTTTAAATAATTTCGAATAAGTGATTGATGTTTATTTCTAAGACTTAAATCATCATAGGCCAGTAATTTTTTTTGATCAATGGCTTTTATTTTTAAGCTCATCATAATATGGTCAATGATTTTTTGTGGAATTTTTTTAATTGTTAGAAAAAAGCCCATTTTTTGAAAAACTTTAAGATGGATCAGAAAGGCCAGACAATTCAGATTGTTCTGTGTTTTCTTTCGGGCAAAAGAGCGTTCTTTGTGTGAGGGGGTATAAACATCATTGAGATCTTTTTCGCTTAGATGAAGTTTAAATCGGGGATAGGCGGTTTCATTAAGACTGCTCATCGTTTAATCTTTATTCCCAAACCTGTCCGGTGTCTTGATCAGAAAACAGTGCTTCAAGAATGCATTGGTTGTTATCAGCAATACCATGCATCTCAAATAGCAGTGTTTCAACACAATCATTCAAGTCCTCTTCTGAGTCATGAGGAATGAGCACTTCATAACGCTTATCATTATCCATTTTTGTCATTTGATAAGAACGTAAACAATGAAACTCAATTTTCTCACGAGTTCGTTTGATGCCACGAGTGTATTTACTCATATTTGATATATTGAGCTGTAGTTGCAATCGAGTCCCAGTTTGAGATTCATCATTTTGCTGAGTAATTTCATAGGGAGAATCAACTTGAATGGTTGTCTTGGATAGAGCAGATTCAATTCGTTCTTGTACTGAAGCATTGTTGGTATCAATATAGCGTAGAGCCGATTTTATGTCTTTCCAGCCCACATATTGCATCAATGATTTGAGATCCCATTGATTGGCATTGGCCCATGAAGCAAATCCGCGCCTTAGTGAATGAGAACTGTAACTCTGGGTATTAGTCAAACCTGATTTTTGCATCAATTCTCTGAGCAAAGGAATGACGCTATTGGGATGCATTCCTTTATCACTAATATTTCCCCATTGGTCAACACCACAAAAAACGGGACCCTCTGTAAATAGAGCAAGATCGATCCAGTCCTGATAGGCATTAACAGGACATAAACGGCTTAAAGCTGGCACATGATAAGTAGTGCCCTGGTTGTTACGATCAGTTTTGGTTCGAGGTAGAAATATCTCCAAGCCAATATCGGGGTTGATGGTGATATTCTCGACTCTTAATTGAGTCAGTTCATCACTACGAAAAGCTCGCCAGAAACCTAACAAGACCAATGCCTTATTTCGGCACAATGATAATAATTCTGAACGTTGTGAGGTATGTTGAATTTGGTTATCCAGATACATCACAATTTTTTCTAAATCGGTGATTTGAAGTGGGTTAGCCTGTTTTTCCTGATGAGGATGCACCGCTCGGATCCCTTTCAGTACCTGCTTGACCACAGGGGCTTTTGTCGGATCAGGAAACCCTTGGTCCTGATGCCATCGAGCTAAGGCGGCCAAACGTTGTTTGAGCGTGTTAATACTCAATACTTCAGCTTGATCAGCCAGATATCGGGCAACACTATCAGCTGTTGCTGGCAAAAAGCCACCCCAGGAGATTTCATAGTGCTCGACTGCAAATTGATAGCTACGTCTTGTATTATCTCTAGTGGCAGCTTGCAAGTAGTGTTCAATATCAGCCATTTTCTTACTTCTAAGACGCTTTAAGTAATAATGGCTTCACTTCTTTATGGGTTTGCAGGGCATGCCATAACTCCCAGTTACGCTGCAGGTTAAGCCAGAATTGAGGTGTATTACCCAATGCTTCACTCAAGGTCAAAGCTGAATCGGCACTGACACCCCGTTTGCCATTAATAATTTCATTCAAGCGTGCGTAAGTCCAGCCAATATGCTTAGAAAATTGTGTTTGTGTCATACCAGCCGGTTCAAGGAATTCTTTTAACAACATTTCTCCTGGATGGGTTGGTGGTCTTTTTTTAGGTAGCATGATTCATTATCCTTTATGGTAATCGTCAATATAAACATCATAGGCATTTTTTTGAGCTTTATCCCATTTGAATATCACTCGCCATTGTTTATTGATGCGGACACTGAAATACTCACTCAAGTCACCTGATAAGGGTTCAAAACGATTGCCTGGCGGTATTTTCATATCTTCAAGACTCTCGGCAGCATCAAGCTGATCCATCAACCTGCAAGCTTTGCTATGGAGAAACTCAGGAATTTTCCTGGCTTTCTTTGAGCTTATACCATCATAAATGTCTTGTGTTGTTTGATTGGCAATACTAGTAATCATAAGAATGCTATATATCGGTATTTGATATAATTCAAGTAGAATATATTTTTTGACCTGCAGCCAACGTCCCTTAACGGCAGGTCATCTAATTTATTTTGAGTTAATACAAGCTCAAAAAGTAGCAACTGAAAATATCGAATGTTAGAAAGTTATTTCTCCAATAAATCGGTATAACTACCCATGAAACCATTGCATTCAGCCTGAAAACATAATATTTACTAAAAAGCTGTTATTTTGATCAATTAAGATAACCTGCTAAACTAAAATTAGTTTTTTGATACAAATAACGACCTGAAACCTATATTTTCAGGCGGTTCAGAGCATTTGATATACCCTGATTTAACATATTGGAGGTTATCCGCATATTGCGTTAACATTGAGACTGTTTCGAGCCGTGGAACCTTTGTTATTGTAGACGAGTAATAAAGTTTCATACTAGCGACCTTGTATCTTATTAATTTATGCTACTAGAATAATCAGTCGGGAAATTAAGTATCATACTAAAAGTAATCCCACACATTGAAATAATCATTTTTTGTGTAATAAAGTATCATACTCTCATTCATAGTATTGTTATGTGACTTATTATAAACAAGACCAGTGCCATGGTTCATAGATAATTTTTCGCTCTTGATTATTTGGATAAGATAGACTAAAACCAAACTTCTCTCCGTTTTGTTGTAACCATCCAAATGCTTTGGTTTGATCAAAATTTTCAGAAAGAGCATCAATGCCAGTTGTTGTTAAATCTAGAGCGCACCCACTATGATGTTCACTGTAACCTGGTGCAGCACTTACCCTCAAAATATCTGACAGTTTTAAACCTTTTTTCAATTTTCTTTGAATGATATTAGCTTGATATTCAACGCTACGAAATGCAGAGACAACATGTAACTCTATTCTGTCGTTTTTTGCTGATTCGTACATTTCATACCACTGACTTTCTGCTTTAGAAGCAAGAAATTGAGTTCTATCAAAAATATCTTTACCAATTTCAACTAAATCATTTTCCTCAATATGCAGTGATAAAGCATAATCCTTTGCATACGACTTAGGTATACCTAATAGCCGATTCGTTTTTTCAATATGCATTTTATAGGCAGCTAGATCCACAACATTTTCTCGTTGATATGAACGTCGCATTCACCGCGCGAGCGCAGCGAATCCGGTGCAATGCTTGGTTAAGCGATTTTCGTCGATGCCCAAGCCAGCCAATAGCTCCTGAACACTTTCACATACAGTTTTACCAGCAGTATCTATTACTAACCTCTCACTACACCACGTATGATATTCTCTATTTTCAACCCGATTTCTGTGTTCTGAAATGTCCGAGCAAATTACCTCGATATTGGTAAAGGATGCTTCAGATTTAGTTGCAACCTTATTCCACTCTGAGCGGGTAAGCTCAATTGGATTGCACGAATCAGCTATGACACTTAATCCAAGCTTTAAATTATCCTGAACAATTCGATATGACAAGCGATAACCCTCTCCCTCCACTTTGGAATTGCAGAGATCTCTTAGTGCTTGCTCGACTGTATCAACTCTCAAGTACACAAAGCCTGCCCGTTTAGATAATTCTTGAGCGAGTGTTGATTTACCTGTTCCAGGTAAACCTGAAAATATGTGCAATGTTGGTTTATTCATTTCGCTTAACAGTTAATTTATTTGTTCATCTTTTCACATTATCAACTGTTGTGGTCTAATAGAACTGGATACTTTAATAAGAGATAATAACTATCAATTATTGAGGTGTCAAAATGGGACAGAAACGAACATA